>CAJCIP010000001.1 GCA_903970445.1 Verrucomicrobia bacterium Tous-C9LFEB
GACGACTACGCCTGGCTGCGGGCAAAGGAGTCGCCGGCTGTCCTGGAATACCTGACGGCGGAAAACACCTACACCGCCGCAATGATGGCCGATACGGAGTCGCTGCAGAAGAATCTCTACGATGAAATTCTCTCGCACATCAAGGAAGACGATGTGTCCGTTCCTTACAGGGACGGTGGATGGATCTATCTTTCTCGCACAGAAAAGGGTTTGCAGTACCCACGCTTCTGCCGCCGTGCTGTTGATGCTAACGAGAGTGAAGAACAGATTATCCTCGACGTGAATCATCTTGCAGAGGATCAGCCCTTTATGTCTGTGGGTGGAAGCGGGGTAAGCCCCGACGGAAACCTCCTTGCCTACACCACGGACAACACTGGCTTTCGCCAGTACACGCTTTCGATCAAGAATCTATCTACCGGCGAGGTTCTGCTCGACAAGGCGCACCGTGTGGGTTCGCTTGCTTGGGCAAGCGACTCAAAGACCCTGTTCTACACCACAGAAGACGAGCAGACCAAGCGTCAGAACCAGCTTTGGAGACAGGAGCTAGGCAGCGAAGCGCCTTCAGTTCTGGTATTTGAAGAGCCAGACGAACGCTTCAACCTGGGTGTGGGAAAAACGCGGGATCGCAAATATCTTCTGCTCGAGGCAGGCAGCCACACCACGAGTGAGACCTGGTTTCTTCCTGCCGATGGCGCGGCAGGCGAGTTCAAGCTAATTGCTCCGCGCGTCGATGACGAGGAATATTCCGTCGACCATCGCAATGGTCATTTCTACATTCGTACGAACAAAGACGCTGAGCGCTTCAGGCTGATCCGAACTCCGGTCTACGCCTGTGATCGCGAAACTTGGTCCGACCTGCTGCCGGAACATCCAGAAGCTCCGCTCGACGACTTCGATCTGTTCCAGGAATTCCTGGTGGCAAGCTACCGCGAGCGCGGACTGCCAATTATTCGTGTGTATCAGGTTGGTGAAGATGGTGCGCTCGTGATTCCGAACGACATCCGCTTCCCCGATCCCGCTTACAACGCTTACGGCGAGATCAACCGCGACTTCTCTGCAACGACCTTCCGCTACGCGTACCAATCGCTGGTGCATCCGGCCTCGGTGTACGAGTACGACATGCTGGCACACAAATCCACGCTGCTGAAGCAGCAGGAGGTTCCGGGCGGGTTTGACGCAACGGCATACGCATCCGAGCGGCTCTGGTTCAAAGCGTCTGATGGAACAGACGTCCCGATTTCACTCGTGTACCGCCGCGACAAGTTTCACAAGGACGGCATGTCTCCACTGTACGTGTACGGATACGGTTCATACGGATACCCGCTTCCGCTCTCGTTTGGTGCCGCGCGACTGTCGTTACTCGATCGTGGCATCGTTATTGCGTACGCACACGTCCGTGGTGGTGGCGAACTCGGCGACCCATGGCACGATGCCGGCAAGATGATGTTGAAGCGCAACACTTTCACTGACTTCATCGGGGCGGTCGAGTTTCTCGTCGAGCAGAAGTATGGCGACCGCAACCGCGTTGCTATCGAAGGCGGCAGCGCGGGTGGGCTGCTGATGGGTGCAGTCACAAACATGCGCCCGGAACTCTTCCGTGCTGTGCTGTCGCATGTTCCGTTCGTCGACGTGATGAACACGATGCTCGACGCCAGCTTGCCCCTTACTGTCGCTGAATATGAGGAATGGGGCAATCCGAATGAAGAAGACGCGTTCCGGTACATGCTGTCCTACTCGCCCTATGACAATCTTCGCGAAGGCGACTACCCGGCCATGCTGGTCAAGACGAGTCTGAACGACTCTCAGGTGATGTACTGGGAGCCCGCAAAGTATGTGGCGAGACTGCGCACGCTGAAGAAGAACGACAGGCCATTGCTCCTGCACATCAACATGGACGCCGGCCACGGCGGAGCTTCCGGGCGTTACGACTACTTGAAAGAAGTCGCATTTGACTATGCATTTCTGCTTCGAGAACTGGAAGTAGAAACGACAAATTAGCATGCCTGCTCCATCGAGCAGGCATGCTACAGAGCGACAGCCGCTAGAAGTTGAAAGATACGGATCCTGTCACCGAGCGCGGTGTTACATAGTGCGTCCCGGAGAATGTGGAAAGGAAGTTGTACAGCGCGTACTTGTTGGTAATGTTGATTGCAGTCAGGGTCGCTCCTATGCGGTAGCGGTCCTGATGAAAGTGAACGATGTCGTCATCGCCTAGTGCCATGTCAAAGAGATTGCGTGGAGCAATACGCTGTGGGTTGTGATCATCGTCTTCCAGATTTGCACCCGGAATGCGAACCAGATTCGACGTGAGCGCTGAAGCGGCACAAGTCTGGAAGCCGGACGTTTGAGTCGCGCGAACTCCGTTACAAAGGAGACCCGCCTGATATTCCTCGTCCGCCGTGAAGCTGCTCAGATTGACCAGCGGCTGCCCGTTCGGCGTAGTCAGTGTCGTTCCGTTTGAAGCGAAGGAATAGGCTGCGCATGAGCTATTCGGGTCGGTGACGTTATAGCAAGGCACCGATCCCGCTACGAGTCCGCTATCAAACTTCCAATTGAAGGAATAGTAGAGCTTCTTCTGGAACGGCATCTTGTACTCAAAATGCGTTGTCTGATTGAAGCGTTCGTCATGATCAATCCGAAATGGATAGCCACCGGGCGCAGCCACGGTAGATCCGACGCCACCTACCTGGGGATTGAAGAAGCGGGCCGCAACCGATGACATGGTGACGCGCGCTGAAAGGCCTTTCACATCCGTCAGCGTGCCCGTCAATGTGTAGCCCGGAATCTTCGAATTGTGCCACTCGATCGGGAAAGTGATCGGTGTCGCACCAAGCACGCTGAAATCAAACGCGTTGTGCGTGTACTTTGTGATCCACTCTCCGCCAAGTGTCAGGTGATGCCCAACGCTCTGCTGGAAACCAGCGTGGATCTCGTTTCGAAAACCAGGGTTGAATGGCGCTGGCGTACATGGCCCAATTGCGCTAAAGATCGCAAACAGGACAGGGTCGTCGCAGCCGCGGCTCGCGAGCACCAAGTTTTCGTTGAACGGCGTTTCCTGCGTCCGCGCGTAGGACACACGCAGAACTGTTCCTGTACGTGGAACGCTGTATGAAATTCCGACGCGCGGCTCACCTAAACGCTGGATGCTAAGGCCGTTGTAGAAGTCACCCCGCGCACCAAGATTGAAGAGCCAATGTCCTGCGGTAAGTTGATCCTCACCATACAGGGCGATCTGCTTCACGTCCGTTTGTCCATGGAATCCGTAGAAGCGACCGCCCGTCGTCAGGTCATACGGCGCAAGAACGGGATTGTAATTAGCTCCAGCATTCAGCGATGGATCGACCACACCCAACTGAAGGTTCTCGCGAAGGAATGTCTGCTGATACATGCCGCCAAATTTTGCGTTGTTATGGCTCTTCACATATGAAATGTCGGCATGGGCACCAATATTTGTCAGCGAACGTTGCTGTGAGACGCTTTCCTGCTGGATCGGTCCGAAATCGGACAGCGCGTTTTTGCTTGGAAAATAGTGATACGTGTCGCGGCGCATGTATGGAGCAAGATTGAAGATTGAGGCCGCTCTGATTTGTCGCGTGTACGTGGGCGAGAAGTCGATCGTCTCGATTTTGGAACGCTGGTCGGTGGCACCGGGTGTCTGGCCACTCTGGGCAAACCCATACTGCGTGTCGTAGCTGTTAGGCGTTTGGAACCACGACCGTGTGTACTGAAAATTCGTGTGAAGATTGCTGACGTCGCTTAGCTGAAAATCAACACGATCGAAGAAGTTCTCTTCATTGCCTTTATCGTGATACACAGCAAACTCGGGCGCATCCAGAAAGCGTCCGGACTCGAGACCATTGGCAGCAACGAAGTTGCCCCACTTCTTTCCACCATAGGCCAGGTCAACCGCGAGATTGCTCGACCCGAAGGAACCATAATCGAGTGTCACGCTTCCGGTCGGCTTGGTCACGCCCTGTCCTGACCGGGTTGTGGCGACGATGACGAGACTTGTTTTGTCCCCGTACTCGGCGGGCGGCGCGCCTTCGATGACTTCCATCGACTGCAAAGCCGCCGCTGGAACCTGATTTGAGAAAACCTTGTTTTGCTGATCGGTGATCGGCTGCCCATCGATGCTGAAAGACACTTCGTTGTGGTCACCCATGCCATGCAGCAGGCCGTTTGAGTCTGCTGCAACGCCAGGGGAAAGCTCCGTAATGATCGAGCTCAGCGCCGACGATGGCTCATCCAGCGGAAGGTGATCGATGGTGGAGCGGTCGATGTCAGTGTGCGCACTGGGATCGTTCTCCACAAGGTCTGCTGGGGCGTCGACTTCTACCGTTGTGGAGGTACTCGCAACAGTCAGCGCGACGCGCACCGAAACCGGCACGGCAGATTCCACCTGCACGTTGGCATTCCGCGGCTGAAAGCCGGCTAGCGTAACCCCAACCCTGTATTGATGAAAAGGAACGTTGAAAAATGAAAAAGTTCCATCGGCATCCGTTTGCGTGGTTCGCGCGACGCCACTCGCACCGTTAGTCAAAGAAACCGACGCGCCGGGAACGTTAGCTCCGGTGGAATCCACTACCGTTCCGTGAATCACGCCCGAGTTGCTCTGCGCGAACGCCAAGCCACCAAAGGAAAGAAGAAGAACTATCATCGCGGCTGACGAGAGCCTGCGGACATCTTGGAACACAAACATGGGAACAATCTCCTGTTGTGCGAAACTGCATCGCACCTCAGCCTTGCTGAAGATAGGCCACTCAGAAAGATTCTGAGCACGCTTTTACAAACGAGCAAAGGGCTATATGTGCTGCAGCGTGCCGTGCTTTAAACGAAGTCAGGCAGCGTGTCACAGGAAGCAGGCGGCGGCCTGCTGAACATCGCAAACAGCCACTGAGAGCTCGCGGAAAGAGGCACCAGCTCGAGTGCGACAGCAGTAATAGTCGTGAAGGAGAAAGCTGTAGCACGCTCGGCCAAAGGCAATGCGCTGTGCATCGCCTGGCAAAGCTGGCAGTGCTCTTCGCCTGTCTCGGCGGGAGATATCGCGCTAGGAGCGTGGGCAACAGCGTTGCCCCGTTCGGTCCAGGTAGTGTGCACATGCGATGCCTGCGCCGTGCTGGCAACGCATGTTAGAAGCAAACAAAACGCCGCGAGGCACCGGAGCCATAAAGGCGTCGGGACGGGGGAGGCGGCGATCTTGTGTCGTCTGGACAAGCTTCTAATGAACCGGCTGGGTACGTTCTTACTGAGTATGACGCAGTATCAAGGCAAAAGGACGCGCGCGAGAAGCGGATTTGCTAATGCGATTGTAGTATCATTAGCTGAAACGGGACATAACTTGCCGCTCCTTCTACTCATCCTTCCCGTTCTATCCACACTTGCCGGCGGATTGCTCGCTTTGCGGTTTCGCCGTTCGCTTGGACTTTTATCGGCCTTGGGTGCAGGCCTGCTACTGGGAGCCGCCTTTCTCGATCTGCTGCCCGAAGCCGTGTCCATCGGCGAATCAGCCCATTTCACCATCGCTGGTGTGCTCGGGCTGACCCTGCTGTCGTTCCTCTTGTTTTTCGGGCTTCAATCCCTGCTGGAATCGCTCGCTGCCCGTCCAAACGCTCCTTACAGGAATATCGGGAGCATTGGAGGAAGTCTTCTTATCTTCCATAGCTTTCGCGATGGCATGGCCATAGGTTTGGCATATGCCGCATCTCACCCTGCCGGTTACGCCGTTGCTGCGGGTATTGCCGCACACGACCTCGCGGACGGTTTGAACACTGTCATCCTCACTACCGGTGGGAAAGAGGCCAGACGCAGCGATTACATCTTCCTGGCGCTCGACTGCGTGGCTCCGCTCGCTGGAGGACTCCTAACCGTATGGTGGTCCTTCTCGGCCCACAGTTCCGTTGTTCTTCTTGCTGCCGCGGCGGGCTTTTTTCTGCAGCTCGCTACAAGCGACTTCCTGCCTGAGGCGCGACGGCGGCAGAGTTCCCAGAAGCTGCTGCTTCCCGCCGTCCTCTGTGGTTCAGCTCTGATCTATATCGCCAACCGGCTGTTGTCGCGAGCGCTGTAACCGGGGACCGACTATTTGCATTCGGCGCAGGTACCGAACAAGAAGAACTCGTGCCCGGTTACACGAAAACCCCGAGGCAAGCGCGGTTTTACTTCGATGTCGCATCCTTGCAGTTCGAAAACTTTCCCGCAGCCGTCACAATGGAAGTGGTGATGATGTGCCTTACCGGCAACCTCATACCGGGTGGAGTTGCCAGGAATCTCGATCGGCAGCAGCCACTTCTCTTTTACGAGCGAGCCTATGTTGCGATACACAGTGGCCAGGCTAATACCGTCTACCTCGTCTTGCGCGAACGACAGAGTCTCCTCCGGCGAAAGCGGTCTGTCGGCGCGAAGAAAGGCAGCCCGGATCGCTGACTTCTGCCGCGTGTTGCGTATTTGTAAAGCCAAAACGTGCACCCTCTTCGCTAACCATAGTAAGGGAACGGCAAATCGCGAATGCTGCTAAACAAAGCACGCGGATTCAGCGTCAAACCTAAGATCCGTGCCTAGGCACAAAGGAGTTCGCCCGCTTGCATCTAAAGCTCACCGCCCTGTTGTCCACCGCATTCCTGATCAGCTCGTCACATGCCAGTCTGGCGTTGGATGGTCCCGCCGTCACGCGAGCCACATTGAAGAACGGCATGCGCGTTGTCATCGTGCAGAACAAGCTGGCGCCAGTTGCGACAGTCGTGATGAACTTTGTAGTCGGAGCGGACGACACGCCTGCGGGATTTCCGGGCATGGCTCATGCGGAAGAGCACATGGCATTCCGTGGATGCACAGGGATGAGTGCGGATCAGACCGCTGCCATTTACGCTCAGCTCGGCGGCGAGAACAATGCCGACACACAACAGAACATTACGCAGTACTACGCGACAGTTCCTTCGGCCGACCTGGACGTCGCACTGGAAGCGCAGGCAGCCTGCCTGAAAGGTGCCGACAATACGAAAGCGGAATGGGATCAGGAACGCGGCGCCATAGAACAGGAAGTCGCGCGCGACCTATCGAATCCGACCTTCAAGTTCATCGACCGCATGATCGCGCACATGTTTCCGGGCACTCCGTACGAGCGGCTGCCGCTTGGAACAAAAGCCTCGTTCGATGCGACAACGAACGTGATGCTGCAGGACTTCTACAAGCAGTGGTATACGCCGGCGAACGGCATCCTTGTCATTGTCGGCGATGTGGAACCGGCAGCCACGCTTGATCGCGTGAAACAGCTCTTCGAACCGATCCCAAGCCATCCACTACCGGAACACGCGCCGATTGTGCTGCAGCCCGTGAAGGCTGACACGTTCACGCTCGATAGCAATCTTCCTTACCTGCTCGGCTTTGTTGCGTATCGCCTGCCGGGGACAGATTCGCCGGACTATGCCGCAACGCAGATCCTCACCGACGTACTTGCGAGCCAGCGCGGCGATCTCTACGGCATGGTTCCCGCAGGTCACGCACTTGCTGCCCAATTCGGTGTCGCCGAATCGTACCCAAAGGCCAGCGCAGGCTACGGCTTTGTTGCACTACCCGCGGAAAGCGACCCAACCGCGGCCATGAATGAAATGCGGAGCATTGTTTCAAACTATGCGCAGAAAGGATTCCCAAAAGATCTCGTAGAAGCTGCAAAGAAAAGCGAGCTCGCGCAGGCTGAGTTTCAGCGAAATTCTATTCCGGGGCTCGCAAATGTCTGGTCGAATGCGCTTGCCGCTGAAGGACGTACGTCACCGGACGAAGACGTTGATGCTATTCGCAAAGTGACCGTGGATGACGTAGATCGCGTCGCGAAGCAATACCTGTTGAACGTCAACACGATCACCGCGGTTCTCAAGCCTGTTCCTACCGGCCAACCAGTGGCGGCTGCGGGCTTCGGTGGCGGCGAAAAAGTCACATCAGCACCAACAAAGCCGGTCGTTCTTCCGGAATGGGCAGCAAGTAAGCTGGAGCAGCTCAAGGTTCCCTCGTCTACTCTGACACCCGTAGACATGCAGTTAGCCAACGGCATCCGCCTCATCGTACTCACGGATCATACGAGCCGCACAGTCAGCGTGCTCGGCTCGGTGAAGCACAACGACGACCTGCAAACACCCATCGGCCAGGAAGGCGTGTCGGACTTACTGGACGGACTGTATTCCTATGGAACTCAGTCTATGGACCGGCTTACGTATCAAAAGGCACTGGATGACATAGCAGCGAACGAGAGCGCGGGATACCGGTTCTCGTTGTCTGTGCTGACGGACAATTTCTCCCGCGGCGTGCAGCTGCTCGCAGATAACGAACTGCACCCTGCTTTGCCGGCGGAAGCGTTCTCGGTGGTGAAGCAGCAGACTAGCGAGTTCGTGGCGGGCAATCTGCAAAGCCCCGGCTATCGCACGTTGCGCGCGTTGCAACTTGGTCTCTTGCCCAGCAATGATCCAACGCTGCGGGAGGCCACACCGGCTACTCTGGCAAAGGTGTCACTCGATAACGTAAAGAGCTTCTACGCCGCGACCATGAGACCTGACTTGACGACCATCGTGGTGGTCGGCGACGTCAGTGCTCCGGACGCGAAGGCGGTCATCGAGAAGTGGTTTGGTGAATGGAAAGCTGTCGGTGCGAAACCAGACACCACATTGGCAAAAGTGCCTGGGAACAAGCCATCTGCACAGAACGTTGCCGATGCCGAACAGGTGCAGGATTCGGTCACGCTCGCGGAAGAACTGACGATCGATCGCTTCAGCCCTGAGTACTACCCGCTTCAGCTTGGCACGCACGTGCTTGGTGGCGGCTTTTATGCGACCCGGCTTTATCACGATCTGCGTCAGGTTTCCGGCTATGTGTATAGCGTTGACGTGGGCCTAAGCGCCTCACAAACACGCGCTACCTATACCGTGACCTATGGCTGCGATCCGGGAAACGTCACAAAGGCGCGCCAGCTTGTCGTACGTGATCTGGAGCAGATGCGAACAGAGCCAGTCTCGACTGGTGAGCTGCACCAGGCCAAAGCGCTTCTGCTTCGTCAGCTGCCACTGAGCGAGTCCAGTGAGGACGCTGTCGCTGCCGGTGCTCTGGCGCGAGCAGAGATTGGCTTGCCACTGGACGAGCCCGTAAGAGCCGCGCGCAAATACATCGAACTCGATGCAGAGACAGTCAGGGCCGCGTTTGCAAGATCCATTCACACAGACAATCTTGTTCAAATTGTCCGCGGACCTGCGCCCCAGTAGCTACTGGCTCGACACGAAGATGCGAATGACTTCAACCCCGGCGGGCGCTCGCAAATCGTATTGACGACCTTCGTCAGGAAGAAGAACAGCGCTTCCGGCTCGAAGCGGGTAGACTTCACCGTCCGCGATGACCGAAGCTGCGCTGCCGAGAGCCACAAGTATTTGCATACCTGTGCTCTTGCGTAGTGGCTCCTCAACTCCTGCTGACGATTTAAAGCTATCCACCGTGAAGTACGGACAAGCAACGAGCCGCTGGAAGCCCTCCATCTG
>CAJCIP010000002.1 GCA_903970445.1 Verrucomicrobia bacterium Tous-C9LFEB
GGCGCAGGGGCTGTGCGGTCCATATGGATGCACTGATGCGCGCCGTCCCAGCAAGCGGTATAGCAAAGCTGGCAGCCGATGCACTTATCCTCATGAATGTGCGCAACGACCTTGTAGTTCATGTTGAGCTGCTTCCACTCGAGCACGTTGGGCAGGCTCAAGCCGCGAAAGTCCTCGATTGTCTCAAAGCCCTTTTCGCCCATCCACTGCAGCATGCCGTCGGCCATGTCTTCCACGATGCGATAACCGTAATGCATGGCGGCGGTGCAGACTTGAACGTTTCCCGCACCCAGCAGAATGAACTCGACAGCATCGCGCCAATTGCCGATGCCGCCGATGCCGCTGAGCGGCAGCGCTGCTTCAGGATCACTCATCACCTGCTGCACCATGTTTAGCGCAATCGGCTTCACCGCAGGTCCGCAGTAGCCACCGTGCGTGCTGCGTCCGTCCACCAAGGGGCGCGGAAGCAGAGTGTCAAGATCGATGCCAGTGATGGAGTTGATGGTGTTGATGGCCGACAGCGCATCTGCTCCGCCACGCTTCGCCGCTCGTGCAGGCATGCGGATGTCACTGATGTTCGGCGTCAGCTTCACGATGACGGGCGTGCGCGCTTTCTCCTTCACCCAGCTGGTTATGCGCTCCGCGTATTCCGGCACCTGTCCGACAGCGGAGCCCATGCCGCGCTCGCTCATGCCATGTGGGCATCCAAAGTTCAACTCGAGGCCATCCGCACCTGCGTCTTCAACCTTCGCCACGATGTCATGCCAGGCGTCGCGTTCACTCTTCACCATCAACGATGCAATCACGACATGCTTCGGATAGCGTCGCTTTACCTCAGCGATTTCGCGCAGGTTCACGCTCGTCGGACGGTCGCTGATCAGCTCAATATTATTGAAGCCCATCATCCGGCGACCTTCCCAGTCGATGCTGGAGTAGCGCGATGAAACGTTCGTCACGGGCTCCCCGATGGTCTTCCACACGGCACCACCCCAGCCGGCGTCAAACGCGCGCATGATCTGCTCGCCGCAGTTTGTTGGCGGGGCCGACGCAAGCCAGAAGGGATTGAGGCACTCAATGTTGCAGAATGTGTTCTTAAGCGTCGGCATGCTGCGCCTCCAGCCATGCCGCCATTGCGATGCCTGCGCGCTTGCCGTCTGCGACTGCGTCGACGACTTCACGGCCTCCGTTCGTGCAGTCTCCGCCCGCGAAGTACTTCGGGTTCGACGTCTGCCCGGTCTTGCGATCGATGATTACGCGGCCGCGTTCCAGTTGAACCTTGCCGTTGAGAAATTTGGTGTGCGTTGCCTGACCTATAGCGAGCACCACGCTGTCCGCTTCAAGGATGAATTCAGAATGGGCGATAGGAACTAGCGATCCATCATCGACAGCTTCCATCCGCACGAGCTTGATGCCGTCTACAGCGGCCCTGCCAGTTATCTCGATAGGCTGCACGAACCAGCCAAAATGCACACCTTCCAACGTGGCGTGTTCATACTCGAATTGGAACGCGGACATCTGTTCGGGTCCGCGACGGTAGAGCATGGTTACCCGCTCCGCACCAAGCCTCACCGCTGCAATGGCAGCATCAATCGCGGTATTTCCTGCACCCACGACAACGATGCGCCCCTTCACGGAGTTCAGCGATCCATCTTTGTATCCCGCGATCAGATCGAGCGCATCCGTTACACCGCCCTTGTCCTCACCGGGGATGCCCAGCCGGTGGATCTCACCCAGGCCCATGCCAAGAAAAACCGCGTCAAACTCGCTCTCAAGCTCGGCAAGTTTCCCAGCATCGACGTCGACGTTCGATTCGATCTTCACGCCCAAGGCTGCGATGAGTTCAACCTCATGCAAGGCGACTCCGAACGGCAGCTTGTACTCGGCAATGCCGTAGGTGTTCAGTCCGCCGGGAAGCGGACGAGCGTCGAAGATTGTCGCGGCGATTCCTTGTCTACGCAGTTCCGCCGCACAAGCCAGCGAGGCTGGGCCGGCACCGACTAACGCCACTTTCTTGCCAGTGTCCGGCGCGGACGCGAAAGGCAGCGGCAGCTTGCTTTCGTGCAGGCCCTCCATCGCGTAGCGCTGCAACATGCCGATCTGGATCGGTTCGCGATTGTAGCGGTGCATGACGCAGGCGCCTTCGCACAGCACGTCCACGGGGCAGGCGCGCGAGCAGCTTGCTCCCAGAATGTTTGCGTCCAGAATCGTGCGAGCAGAGCCCAAGCGGTTTTCACTGGCGATCTTCTTGATGAAGGCGGGCACGTCAATGTGCGTTGGACAGGCCTGCATGCACGGTGCATCGAAGCAGTACAGGCATCGATTCGCCTCGGCCAGAGCCGCCTGCCGCGTTAATGACGGATGGTAGTCCGTGAAGCGCGGGTCGCGTTCCGGTATGGCGCTCGTGTAGCTCATACCCTAGAGCCCGGATTCAGAAAGTAGAACAGCTTCACTCAGCGCGCTCCTTTGGCAAGACAGCATGGGGAGGAAACGTTGATTATTGCACCATCCACGGCGCGATGGTGAGTACTACTTCTATTCCGTTGGCGCGTTCGCAATCCACTCCATGGTTTCTTGCGCAAGCCTGGACAGAGCGTCAACCGCCATCTCAAGATGCTGTTCTTCTGTGTCTTCGAGCTTGTTGTGGCTCAATCCGCGCAACGACTGGACAAAAAGCATGACGGTCGGAATGCCAGCGCGAGCCACTTCCGCTGCATCATGCAAAGGGCCGGACGGCAGCCTGTGCGAAGTGCCGGCGACCTCCTTCACTGCCGTATCGGCGAACGCAAGCAGTTGCGGATGGAACGGTACGGGCTCAATCTGCCAGATCTGCGACCACTCTACCGTGCACTTTTCTTCCGCGGCAAAACGTTCACTTGCCTGCTGCGCTTCGTGAAGCATCTCCGCGAGCACCTTGGCATCGAGGTCACGCATATCCAGCGTCGTTTCACAACGGCCTACGACAGCGGTAACGATGCCTGGAAACGTTTTCACGCTTCCCATCGTGGCTACGGCATCTTCATGCTTCATCGCGATGGGACGAATCTCCAGCGCGAGCTTCGCTGCAGCGGCCAGCGCATCGTGGCGCATCGCCATCGGCGTAGAACCAGAGTGTGCCTCCTGGCCATGAAAGGTGATCGCATGGCGCTCGACTCCTTTTGTGCCAAGTACAACGCCCAACGGGATTTGCATGCGTTCCAGCACCGGACCTTGCTCTATGTGCAGTTCAAGATACGCGGCAGCATCTTTCTGCTGGGCAATACAAGCTCCAACGTTGCTCACGTCAATGCCGCACCGGTGAAGAGCAGCTTCGAGTGTTGTTCCTTCTTTGTCTGTTCGTATCCGGTCTGCTTCGATACTGTGGTTTCCGGCGAATGCGGCTGAGCCAAATAGACTGCGGCCAAAGCGCGCACCTTCCTCGTCTGCCCAGTCCACAATGCGAATGGTGATGGGTGGCTGCCCCTCGTACTCTTCGCTGATCGAACGCAGTACTTCCAGCGACGCTAGTACTCCCAGGCACCCGTCGAGCCATCCTCCGTTGGGCACCGAATCCAAATGACCGCCGAGGACCAGCGCTCGTTCGCTCGCGCCCTTCAACGTAAACCAGGCATTGCCCGCCGCGTCGATTTCGCGAGTCACAGGAAAACTTTCGAGCTTCCCCGCGAACCATTCGCGAGCGCGCAGCCAGGTATCTGTCCAGGCGACGCGTTGCGCGCCGTGCTCGTCCGCCGTAAGCGCGCGCAACTCTTTCAGATCAGCGACAGTTTGCTTCGGTCGAATAGGCATAGTCTGAGTGCCAAACTGTACCACAGCGAAGTCCACCATCTATCTATCTCGCAACAGGCTCTCTTAGGCCACTCTTCCATCCTCGATATGCGGCGTCCAGGCAGCGCTGATTCTTCACGCCGTCTTCACCGGTACAAAGAAAGGTTCCCTCACAACGAACGGCGCGTGCGAAATTGTCGATCATGCGGGTGTACGCATCGCCGTTCTGGAAGGTGAGCGTCTTCATATGCAAGCCGCGCTTGCGCAGCGAGACATCCACCGGAAAATCAACTGACATCGCGTTCTCTGCTAGTAGAACGCCTTCGCTTCCGACCACCTCCAGCACAGTGCGATAGGCTGCTCGGGCCGAAACGTTTACGGTCGTAAGCACACCGCATGCAAGGTTCAGTTGCAGTGAGGCTGAGGCCTCGACGCTTCCAGAGAACTCATCCTGCGTCGCGATCGTGGCGATATCGTTCACTTCCGTCCCGAGAACAAAGCGGAGTGTGTCGATGCAGTGCACACCGACATCGCCAATCGGGCCGCCAGCCGCGAGCGCTGGATCTGCAATCCAAGTGCGTTTGGAATTCTGAGCCGCGTAGTTGAACTCCGCATGAGCCGTCCGAGGCTCACCAATGTCGCCGGCTGCGATTCGCTCGCGCATGTACTGGATGGAAGCGTTGAAGCGAAAGTTATGTGCGACACCAAAGAGAGCGTTAGCTGCTTGCGAGGCTGCGAGCATCCGCTCAGCCTCCGCAGAAGACATCGCCAGCGGCTTCTCACAGAGAACCGCTTTCCCATGTGCGAAAGCCAATTGCGCGTCCGCCAGATGCGCTGCGTCAGGGCTTGTGATGAAGACGGCGTCCACTTCGGGCGATGAGCATAGCTCTTCTGGGGAAGCGAACGCCTGCAGCCCGGCGGATTGTGCGGTGTCCCGCGCCTTCCGACTGTCCCGTCGCCAGAAGCCCGAGAGTTGTGCTACTTCGCTCTTCGCAAATGCGGGGAGAAGACGGTAATCCGCGTGATGGCCGTAACCAAGTATTGCGAAGCGAACTGGATCTGTAGCCAAGCGAATCTCCTCCTCGTCCGTGCGACCATGAAAGTGCGAGGCAAGTATGGCACCGAAACGTGATCAAAAGAAGCGGCTGGGCAAAAAGCACAGACAGGCGAGCACAAGGCCGAAGCTGGGCAGGTCTCCGCGCACGGGCTCGCAGGTTGCCGGGGCCGCGCCGAAGAAGCGCAAAGCACTGAGCACAAAAAAAGCAGCCGCCGAAAAAGCAAAGCGAACACCGACACGCAGTCCTGAACGTGAACGCAAGGTCTTGCTGAATGGCAACTCACAAACCGCAGCGAAGAAGCCGATCCGCATGCGAGCCGAGAGCGGCAGCCGCGAAGACATCTTTGAAACGGGCGATAAAGAGCTCGATGCATTGGCTTCGCAGCTTTCAACCGCTACCGGCAGTGCTGCGAGCGAAGCCGCGCACTTGCCGCTTGTGGCCATTTGCGGCCGGCCAAACGTCGGAAAGTCAACACTTTTCAACCGCCTTACAGGCACACGCCGCTCCATCGTTGGTGACGAACCAGGCATCACGCGCGACCGCATCTACGGTGAAGTCGAATGGTCTGGCCGCACGGTGCGACTAGTGGATACTGGGGGCGTTGTCCCCGATGACGAAGCTCTGATTCCGTCCGAGATCTTTCGCCAGGCTCAGGTCGCGCTTGAAGAAGCGGACGCAATCATCATGGTCGTAGATGGTCGCACGGAGCTTGCCTCACCAGACGTTGAACTCGCGCGATTGCTCATGCGCGGCGGCAAGCCGTTGTTCCTGGCGGTCAACAAGATGGATTCGGTAGAACTTCTCGCCGGCGCTGAGAACTTCCGCACCCTGGGCTTCCGCAACGTGCAGCCGATCTCCGCGGAGCATGGCAGCGGTATCGGCGATCTGCTAGACGACGTATGGGCCATTTTGCCTGAGCAAACCGATGAAGAACCTGAGGGCTCGCTCGACACATTAGACGACGAGGCAGACGAGGACGCGGGCGGTGCTATGGCTGATCGAGCTGCCTTGGTTCCACGCTCCATGCGTGAGGCGATGCTGAGCGGCGAAGCAGCGACGGCGGATGAGCCCGCAGGTGTGGACGCGGCCCCGGTCGGCGAGGCCGATGTCGATCCCGAAGCGAAAGCACAACCCGAGCGCAGACTGCGCACGCACGGTGAACATGTCCAGCGTGAGACAAAGATCGCGATCATCGGGCGGCCGAACGTCGGCAAAAGCACCCTGCTAAACGCGCTCACAGGGACCGATCGAGCGATCGTTTCTCCGATCGCTGGAACGACACGTGATGCGGTGGATGAAGTGGTCACACGCGATGGTCACGACTTCAGATTCATCGATACGGCAGGCATTCGGCGCAAAGGTAAGACCAAGCTGATGGCGGAAAAGCTCAGCGTGATCATGAGCCGCAAGCACCTTGAGGCAGCGGACGTTGCGCTGCTCGTGATCGATGCACAAGAAGGCATTGCTGCCGCTGATGCAAACATCGGTGGCTATGCGCATGAAAGTGGACGCAGCGTGATCATTGTCGTCAACAAATGGGATTTGATGACGAAGGTTGGCGCTGACGGCAAACGCCTTACAGATGGCCAGCCGCCCGCAGACCAGAAACTCTATGAGCAGCAGGTTCGAGACTCGCTGAAGTATCTCGACTACGCTCCAATGATCTTCGTGTCTGCTGCGGAATCCAAAAACATCGAGCAGGTCTTCAAGAAAGTTCAGCTTGTAGCACGCGAGCGCCGCAAGCGTATCAGCACGGGAAGCATGAACCGTTTTCTAGACGCCATCGACTTCCAGCGAGCCAGCGTTCCGATGAACAAACGCGTCCGGATTTACTACATGACGCAGGCTGCGGTCGCGCCGCCCACCTTCGTCCTCTTCACGGATCGCGACGTGAAGCTGCATTTCAGCTATGAGCGATTTCTCGCGAACGAAATTCGCGGCGCATTCAAATTCATCGGTTCGCCCATCTGGTTCAAAGTGAAAGCGCGCAACAAGACAGATAAGCGCTAGTGCAGCTGCCTGTGAATACCTTTACTCTTACGAGCGCTGCATAATCTCGCTGTACATTGCGAGCGTCTTCTTGACAACCGCATCTGTGGAGAACACTGTTTCTGCTCTGTGCCGAGCCACCTTCCCGAGTCTGGTCCGTGTCGATGGATCCGAGAGCAAGGAGAACTGCGCGGCTAGCGCGCCCTCTTGACGAATGTCCGTCGGATACCCCGCGGAGCCAATCGCGTACTCAAAAACCGGCGTGCGGTTGCAAGCTATCGGTAAGCCTGCGGCCAATGCTTCCAACAGAGCTGTGCCGAGCATCTCATGCAACGATGCGAGGGTGAAGATGTCGGCGGCCTGTAACAGAGTGGCTACGTGGGCGCGAGGAACGTTCTGCAGTATTCGGATGTCAGCCTCGTGCAGATCTTCAGCTACCTGAAGGACTTTAGAGGTCTCCGCATCAAGCCCTCCGGCGATCACCAAGGTTGAAGAACCCGCGTAAGTTCGACGGAACGAATCGAATTCTTGCATAAGATAGTCGAGCCGTTTGTGCGTGATCCTGAGCGCAGCTACCGAAAGTATCAGAAGCGTATTCTCTGGCAGTCCACATGCCTCACGTGCCGCCCGCTTCGCTGCCACGTCTTCTGGAGGAACAAAGCGGCTGACGTCGACAGGATTGGGTATGGCGAAAACCGCTTGACTTGGCGGACGGCAAGCTTCCCACTCAGCGACATACGGCGGGGCTAAGAGCTGTAAGTTCGAGTACTGCTTCAGGAGCTCTGGATCTTCATCCGTCCCATGCGCCAGAACCACACGAGGCCTGGAAAGTCGCCAGCGGTGGAGCCGATCCAGCCAAAGGGCAACAACCGGATCTTGCACATGAATGATGTCGAAGCAGCGCCGCGTACGAAGCCATAAACTTAGTGCAAACGTAGTTTGCTCGATGTCATACAGCGAACCAAGGTGTAGTCGCCAGGCTCCGATACGGCGAAGAACACGATGTACCCACGCAGTTCGAGAATCCGTTCGCTTCCAGCAGAGCAGCGTTACAACCCCAGGACCGGCGGGGCCGCTTCCCTGGAAGGTCACGGCGTCTACACCATGCTGACGCAGTGCTTTGCCAAGGTCGTCCGCCCAAGATTCCACCCCCCGGAAAATGTGAGAAAGTCCGCTGGCTGCGATAGCTATACGGAGATTTGTAGAAGATGCACTCATACCAGGAGTAGTTAGAGTAAAGCATCGCTGCCGCAGACTATGCGCGTGACAAGAAGAAGGCGGAGTAGCCCTAAGTTGCCGGTGGAACGTAGTACCCCGAGCCATACGATTGCGCCGCCGGATATACAGGTGGAGGCGTCGAGCGCTCCAGTAGTTCGCCTAAGAGCGGGTAGCGTCCACCAAGAAAGTACAGCGTGTGCGCTTCGAAGAATGTGAAGAACGGGCCTAACGCCAACATCATCAGGTACACACTCGCACTTATCAATACAAACGCGAAAATGACAGCCCCAAACACAAGCAGCACAGGTGCAGGAACACCGAGCAGATGAAGCATTAGGCCAGCCATGCCGCAGACCAGAGCAACGACGGCGATCAGTATGAAAAGCACGATCTCATACGCGAAGATCACGCCAAAGTAGCCGACGAGCGCCAATCCAAACCGCACGCCAACAAAGGCAAACAGCTGGCCGGGCTCTCGCTTACAGAAAGCAACGAAGCGCGCAAACGCGGCGCCGACGGATGCGTTCTCCAGGGCCATCGTTGGAACGACGAACGACGACACTGTAGACAGAACCAGGAAATACGCAGCGATGACAATGCAGGCGAGGAAGTACGCGCCATAGAAAGCAATCATTGCGTTCTGGAAATCAGGGGACACTCCTGGGTTCGGCCCGATGGCTTCCATGTGGCTCTTCCATTGCGGTATCGCTCTTAGGAAGTGCCGAACAGCAGCGTAAGCAGGTACGGAAAGGATGGCTGTAAAGAAGCTTCCTACCAGCATCTTCACCAGCGACCACTTACGCGATTGATCCGTGTATTTGCGCCACGCGGGCGTAACAAACTCTCCGCGGTTCAGCACCATGTCGAAAAACGCGAACTTGAGGTGTCCACAAAGCCAGAACACTACGGCATAGATCAGAGTGAGAACGAAGCTGAGCACGATGAGAACCGTCCGCAGCGTCGCCGAGAGACCGGGAACAGCCAAGGCGGCTATCCCATACAGAAGCGTAAACGGCAGGAAAATCGTTCCAGCGAACGACAGGTATGCGGTTGCTGATAGCTTCCACGTGCGTCCCTTGCGAAAAGGCGTGTATAGGATCAGCTTGGTTCGCGTAAGAGCAGGCGAAATCGCATCGGTTGCGCTGAGTATCTGCATGGGAATATGCAAAGACTACACCTCGAAGCGGCTATAGGATGGCTCCTTTATTGAACGCAATCGCTACTACAGCAGGCCAATTTCCTTCGCGGTTGTAGTCATGATCTCAATAGCGCGATCAATCGTTTCAAGTGTATGTTCGCTAGTCATGATGCAACGAACACGTGCCTTACCTTCAGGCACCGTCGGAAAAGCGATGCCAGTTGCCATCACGCCTTTGTTGAAGAGCGCCCGGCTGAAGTCCATTGTCTTGCGCCCGTCGCCGAGAATGATGGGTGTAATCGGTGTCTCGGTTGCAGGAGTTGTCACGCCCCCGATGTCGAATCCTGCAGAAATCAACTGATCTTGGAAATATCGCGTATTAGACCATAGCCGCTCGATGCGCTCCGGCTCGCTTTCCAGCAAATCAAACGCAGTCATGCAAGCGGCCGCGACCGACGGCGGATGAGACGTAGAAAACAGAAATGGCCGAGCGCGATGGTAGAGGTAATCGATCAGATCTCGCGACCCGCAAACGTATCCACCAAGCGAACCAATCGCTTTCGAAAGCGTTCCCACTTGAACATCGACGCGCGATGTGCAGCCAAAGTGATCCACCGAGCCGCGGCCATTTCTGCCCAGCACGCCGGAGGCATGAGCATCGTCCACCATCATGATCGCGCCATACTTATCGCAGACATCGCACAATGCCTTCACTGGTCCGACGTCTCCATCCATGGAGAAGACGCCGTCCGTAATCACCAGCTTGCGCCCGGGCTCGTTCTGTACTTCTTTGAGCAGCTCCTCACAATGCGCGACATCCTTGTGGCGAAACACTTTGATCTTCGCCCGCGAAAGCCTTGCGCCATCGATGATGCTCGCGTGATTGAGTTCATCGGAAAAGATGAAGTCTTCTTTGCCGAGAATGCTGGAAACAGTTCCCGCGTTCGCGGTAAATCCCGACTGAAAGACAACGCACGCTTCCACGCCTTTGAACGCGGCGATCTTCTCTTCAAGCTCGATGTGAATGCGCATCGTTCCTGCAATGGTGCGCACCGCGCCTGAACCCACGCCGTACTTCCTTGTTGCTTCGATCGCTGCTTCGCGCAGCTTGGGATGGTTGCAGAGCCCAAGATAATTATTGCTCGCCAGGTTGATCACTTCGCGCCCGTCATAACGGCAGACCGCTGCCTGCTCATCCTCGAGCACGCGCAGGTGAAAGTACGTTCCCCGTGCCCGTAGATCATCGAGCTGTTCCGTGAGATGAGCAAGTTGTGGGCGAGTTGCGGTGTCATTCAGCGTAGCCATATGGTTCCTATCGTAAATCTCTCGCGCACTGCGGGCAGCAATGTGTTCCCGAAGGGCATCCCACAACGAAGACACAGGAATACAACGTCGGCGAGTGTGCGGCGAACCTGAAAGACCTGCGTTCAACAACACGCGGGATGGGAGAACGACATGGCGTGGAACAAGCAAATGCTGCTGGTAACGAGCGCAGGCCTCATGGGTTTGACACTAATGACCGGCTGCAAGAGCGACGACCAGCGTGCATTGGAGCAAGCAAAAGCCCAGGCCGCAGCAACCAATACGGCGCAGCAGATTCAGTACGTCGATAAGAACGGCGACACGGTGACTACCACGGTGCAACCGCCCGTGGCCGGCCAGCCGCAGCAAGTAGCCACAAGCATCACGCCACCGGCGCCGGGGCCAAAACCGCACAAGACGAATCCTGTTATCACCCCGATTGGCACACCCGCGCAGTCAGTGATGACCGCGGCGCCGCCGCCGGTGACCGATCAGAACAGCATTGCAACGCCTGCTCCCGCTCCGATGAATTCCTCGATGAGCACTGAGCCGGCAACCGGACAGCCCGCCGCGCCGTCTCCCAGGCTCAATCTGACGGTTCCCGCAGGAACCGAACTCGCTATCCGCATCAACCAGCACATCAGCGTGAAGCACAGTCACGCTGGTGATCATTTCACAGGTGAAGTTCTCGAACCGGTAGTACGCGACGGGAGCGTGGCCATTCCGCGCGGAACTCCCGTCTTCGGCAGAATAGACGAGGCGCACCGCCGTGGCCACTTCAAAGGGCGTTCCGTTCTGGAGCTGCGCCTCACGTCGATGACGCTGAACGGCAGTCGCTACGAGCTGGATACACACGACACTGTGCGCACCAAGAAGGGAAAAGGCAAGCGTTCTTCGGCCTTCATCGGTGGCCTGACTGGAGCCGGAATGCTGATTGGCGGCGTTGCCTCTGGAGGCGTCGGACTTGCAATCGGTGCAGCCTCTGGCGCCGGCGCAGGAACATTGCTTGCTGGTGCGACTGGAAACAGAGATATCGAGATTCCAGCGGAATCCATCGTGCACTTTCGCTTAGCCGATGACCTCGTAGTGCAGAATCCTTAGATTAGGAAAGCAAGAATGATGATGTAGGGCGGCGCGTTTTGCGTCGCTCTCCTCTTTTGCCCAGACTACCGCTTTACAGAAAGCAGAATTTTGCTGGCCTCGCCCGACTCCAAGAGGTGCATGGCATGATCGAAGTCCGTCAACGGCAAACGATGCGTAATCACCGGTGAAAGATCGACGCCGCTATCGCGTATCAACGCTTCGGCTTGAAACCAGGTCTCATACATTTTGCGGCCATTGATACCGTGCACCGTCGCTCCCTTGAAGATCACCGCATTCGCCAAATCGAGTTCCACAGGTCTGGAGGGAATTCCCAACAACGAAGCGCGGCCGCCCATGCGGAGCATACGGAAGCCCTGCGCAATAGCGGAAGGATGACCCGACATCTCCAGCATCACATCGACGCCGATCCCACCCGTTTTGCGCAGTACCGCTTCTTCAGCTTCGCTGGGAGCCAGCGTCACTGATGCACCCATCCGGGTTGCAAGCTGACGTCGCTGCTCATTTGGCTCTATGGCAAACACCTGCGCTGCTCCGCAAGCCTTGGCCACTGCTACGGAAAACAAACCAATCGGCCCGCAACCGACCACGGCGATCGTCTGTCCTGCAACCGTGCCGGAGAGCACCGTGTGCACGGCGTTGCCAAACGGGTCGAATAGCGAGCCGAAATCGCGAGGGATGGCAAGATCGAGTTTCCAGATATTGCTCGCCGGGATGCGAACGTAATCCGCGAACGCTCCGTCGCCATCGACGCCCAGAATCTTCACAAACTGGCATACGTGCGCTTGACCCGTGCGGCACTGCAAACAGTGGCTGCAGGCGATATGCATTTCCGCGGAAACGAAGTCGCCCACCTGCACGTTGCGAACTAGCTCGCCGACGGCTGCGACGGTTCCGCAGAACTCATGCCCTGGAATGTAGGGAGGCTTGATCCGCTTCTGTGCCCACTCGTCCCAGTGGTAGATGTGCAGGTCAGTACCGCAGACCGAAGCAGTTTCTACAGCTACCAGAACATCGTCCTGCCCGATGACAGGCACAGGCCTCTCACGCATCTCCATGCCTGGGGCGGGAGAGGACTTCACGAGAGCCTGCATCGTTCCTGGAATCATTCTGAGGAGACTTCTTTCTGCGAACCGTAAGAGGCAAACACTTCATCGTATCGCGGCAGGGCTCTCAGCCGCGTCCGCGAAACCGTGAGAGCAGGCGTCGATCGCGCTTATCCGGGCGCGCGACAGGGAGCTTCTCAATGGCATTCATTGCTTTTCGTTCTTCCTTGAGCTTGATTCGGGCTTCTTTGCTCGCGTCGGATTCTTCAAACAACGTTTGCGCCTGCGAGGCGGGCCCGCGCACATCACTCAGTTGCCGGACTTCGATCTCAAAGATGCCACCGTCGTTGGTAACACGCAACTTGTCGCGAACGCGCACTTCCCTGGCCGGCTTCACAATTTGCCCGTTCGCTTCAACGCGGCCCAGTTCGCATGCCCGGGCGGCAAGGGCGCGCGTCTTGTAGAACCGCGCGGCCCACAACCACTTGTCCATGCGAACACCGTTCACTGGACCGCTTCCTCTAACTGCCAATGGATGTGGGCAGTGCTCATGCGGACGGCTTCTTCCTGTGTTTCTGGTTGATCTCCGAACCCCTTCAACCAAGTTATCTCTCGCTCTCTCCGGAACCACGTCAGTTGTCGCTTCGCATAGTTGCGATGACCTTGCTGCGCACTGGCGATTGCCTCCTCACGAGTGATGTCACGATGCAAGACGCTCACCGCCTGCGCATAGCCAAGCGCGCCGAGCGAGCGGCAGCCTTCGCCAAAACGTTCGCATATCGCTGCTGTTTCCTCGACAAGCCCGCGCGCGAACATGCCTGCCGCACGGTCATTGATACGCGCATACAATTCATCGCGATTCGGGCTGAGTGCGAACTGTAAGACGCGGTAGCCTCGCAGGGCATCTCTGCCCGCCCGCCACTGCTCCGTTTGCGGAGTGCGCCCTGCCAGCGTCACTTCCAGGCTGCGTATCAACTTCGGGATGTCATTCGGATGTACCGCGTTTGCGGCAAAGATGTCTAAACGCTTCAGAAGCCGGTGCAGATGCCCGGGTCCGCGCTTCGCTTCGCTTTTGCGAAGTCGCTCCCGCAATGCCTCATCGCGCGGCGGCGCCGGCGCCAGACCTTCCATCAGCGCACGCAGATACAGCCCTGTTCCTCCAGCCACAATAGGCAGCTTGCCGCGCCTTGTGATGTCAGCGATTGCCGAGCGTGCGTGTCGCGCGTAATCGCCGGCTGTGCAGAACTCGTTGGGCCAATACAAATCGAGACAGTGGTGCGGAACTTGCTCGCGCTCTGTCACGCTCGGCTTCGCCGAGCCTATATCCATCAAGCGGAAGACAGCGATGGAGTCGCAGCTAACGACCTCTCCCCCAAACTCTTCCGCCAAGCGCATTGCAAGAGCTGTTTTGCCACTTGCGGTGGGGCCAGCCACGACAATGAGCGGAAGTTCTCCGTCGCTCATGGGTGCCACCAATGAGGAAGCAGCACACGGTCACTTCCAGCACGCCAAATGCTGAAGATCAGCGCGACGAGCGCCAGCAGGATGAGTCCGCGCAAGATGCTTCGTTGCTCAAGCCGCTCCCGTGAGCGAATGTATTCTTCGCGTTCAGCCTCCGCCTTTTCGAGAATTGCCGTCGACTCCGGAACGCGTGGCGGCTGGGCAAAAGCATCGTCAGACTTGAGCTGCACGGCCATATCGACTACTCGTTGGGCTCATTCACCATGAAGCGAATGCGGAGCTCAAGGCGCGGTCCATGGAACTGCGACGGCAAAGGTGGAAACTGTCCTTCGGAGACGATAGCGCCCCAGGACGAACGGTTGATGGCATCATCGTGAGTCGATCCATCGAGATGCATCGACTGCTCTTCAATGTTTCCGTCGGGCAAAATGCTGAAGCGAATTAAGGTTTCTCCCTGCTTGCTTAGCGGCGGGCGCGCCTCTTCGGGGATCAACGGCATCCAGTTGCGGCGTATGTCTGCCAGGATTCTCTGCAAGTAAGGGTTGAAGTTCACGTTCTGCGTGTCGGACAGAATTTCCGCACCACCCATCTTGACCGGACTGCCCGAGGAACCATACTTGCCGGGCAAGCCCCCGCCGCCGCGGTCATGCGCTGCGCTGTCCAGCGCGTTCTTGATGGCCTCGCCAGCGCTCGTGCTGCCGGTGTTGAAGTTTGGGCGCGAGGTCGGCTGCGGAGCAGGAGCATCCGCGACGACAGGCGGCGGCGTCCGCACGTTCGGAGTAGGCGCGGTCGGCGGCGGCACGCGGGGTGCTGGATTCGAGGGAGTTGGCGCTACCTTCACGGGCTCAGGCGCGTTCGGCAGATTCGCAGGTGTCTTTGCGGCCCTGGTCATCGCGCGCAGACGTTCCAGCGTGTTCGAGTCGACCTTCGGTGGCGGCGCCGCAGGCCTTGGCGGTGCGGACAGATGAGGCGAAGCGGGCGAAAAGTTGAGCTGAGTCATCTCGCGTTGCTTGAGCACGTCCATCGGGTTGATGACCCTGGGCGCATGCCACAGATAACGCGGCCCATAGAAACCGACCCAGGCAATGATCAACCAGACGAAGATCGAGATGTAGATCGACTCGCGAAACCGACCCCGTGCACGCTCGTCTTCGATCGTATCCAGCAGACGTATGAGCTCGCGTTCGTCCAACTCTCCGTAACGCGCACTGCGGAAGCGCACAGGACTGTGCGGGATTGCGCCGGAAGCGTCGTGCGGCACATACGAGACCGGAGCGTTCGGGTCCGTGTGCGTCGTTGAGGCGGCTTCCTGGTCAGGTGTAAGTTCGTCTTGCTCGGTGGGGCTGGTTTGAGACATCGTCTGGGTGCTTAGTCCTGTGACGGATGGGACGGCGCGAAAGTCACGCACAAATCCGTTCGCCAGACGAATGAATGCTGGCCCATAACAATTCTCTCATTTCCGGCCCTGTTTCGGTTGCCGTGCACTCGTTCGATAGACTGACGCCTATGCCCATCGAACCTCCGCCGCTGGTTGGCCGCAACGCTGCTGTTCTGACCATCAGCGATCGCTGCTTCGCGGGTACACAGGCCGATCTATCGGGGCCCACTCTCAGTGCGCTTCTCCTACGTGCAGGTGCTGAAGTTACGCTCACCAAGACCGTGCCGGACGAGCAGGACTTGATTGCTGCGGCGCTGCGTGAAGCAGGTGCCTTCAGTGATCTTGTGTTGACCACCGGAGGAACGGGGCTGGCACAGCGCGATGTCACCCCTGAAGCAACGCTTGCTGTCTGCGATCGGCTCGTCCCCGGTCTTGCGGAGCTGATCCGTCAGGACGGCGCGCAGCGCACTCCCTTCGCAGCGCTTGGCCGCGGTGTATGCGGTGTATGCGGCGATACGCTCGTGTTGAACCTGCCAGGCAACCCTGCGGGCGCGGAGAGTTCCTTGCGTGCTGTACTTCCGCTTCTTCCTCACGCGCTCGATCTGCTGGCGGGCAAGACCGACCACTAGGTAGTGTGTCTCTAGCCAAGTAGAATGAGTCAGTGGCCATACATCCGATCGTCCTGATGCATAAGTTTTCTGCAACGCTGTTCGCGGTGCTCAAGCCGCTCGGTGTGTGGGGCGTGGGTGCACTGGCGCTGCTGGATTCCGCTCTGATTCCGATTCCCGGCTCAATGGACAGCGTGATCATTGGCTACGTGATCAGCAATCACGCCAAGTTCCTGCTGTATTGCCTGATGGCCGCGGCTTGTTCCGCGATCGGCTCTTTGGTTCCGTTCTACATCGGACGCGCCGGCGGCGAGCTTGTGCTGCTGAAGCGCATCAATCGCGAGCGTTACGAGCGCATGCGCGACCGCTTCGAGCGGCAGGAATTCTTCGCGATGATGATCCCGGCGATGCTCCCCCCGCCTACTCCACTCAAGCTGTTCCAGTTCGCTGCCGGCGTATTCGAGATGAAGGCTGTGCCGTTCATTACGGCGATGTTTCTTGGCAAGCTGGTGCAGTTCCTGGTTTGTGCCGTGATCGTGCTGTGGTTCGGTCCTGCTCTTTTCCACTCGCTGCAGCATGCCATGCAGCGCCACTTGGGCGTGGTGATTGGTTGCGCGCTCTTTGCGCTTCTCCTGCTGGTTTTCTACTTCGTGCGTAAAGTGTTCGACCGTCGCCGCGGAGAACAATTGCCGTCTGAAGAGGAAGAAGTCCAGGCCTAAGCCTTGGGTGCCGTCTCAACGATTTCAGGCTGAGCGAAGGCTAAGCGGATCTTCATCGTCTCCATTGCGTCCGGGTTTTCATCCACGAGGATGAACTGGCGATTGTTGCGGGCGGCTGCTTCTCCCGCTGTCCCGCTGCCTGCGAAGAAGTCGAGGACTGTGTCGTTCTCATCGGAATGAACTCTCACGATTCTGTCCAGCAGCTTGAGCGGCTTCTGTGTGGGATATCCGGTCTTCTCTTTGCTGTTTGTTGGGACGATGGTCATCCACCAGACGTCGGTGGGCACCTTGCCGCGTGCGGCCTTCTCTGGGCCCACAAGGTCGGGCGCCATGTAAGGAATGCGGTCGATCGCATCGTGGTGGAAGACGTAGTGCTCAGGGTCTTTTGCGTACCAGAGGATGTTGTCGTGCTTGGCGGCCCAACGCGTTCGCGGCTTGCCGCCGTAATCGTAGGACCAGATGATCTCGTTGATGAAAGAGGTTCGGCCAAAGAGCCCGTCGAGCATCACCTTGACGTAGTGCACTTCGCGGTAGTCGATGTGCAGGAAAAGCGAGCCGTCTGCGGTGAGGATGCGTTTGGCTTCGACCAGGCGCGGGCGGAGGAACTCGGCGAAGTCATCGAAGCGGTCGATGTATTGCGATGATGCGATAGGCGTCGTGCTGTAGCGCGCGCCACCGAAGCCGGTGCGTGTGCCAGTTTCATCGCGCGTGACTTCCATGCGGCTGCGGCGCTGCGTGAGGCCTGTGTTGAAGGGTGGGTCGATGTAGATCAGCCGTACCGATGCGTCCGGGAGCTGCCGAAGGATCGGCAGGTTATCGCCGAGATAGATGCGGTTGGCCGTACTTCATCTCCATGGGTGCACCCTCTCCCCCTACAAAAATTGCACAAAGTCTTCATCCGAAGAGACTTAGGCTCGTACTTGGCTGTGCCTTCCGTATCGCAAGCATCACCGCTGGCGTTTTTCACACATGCGGTTCAAGTGGGTTATGGGCGGAGCAGCCGAGGAAGCAGGTGATCTATCCAGTTTACGCTGTTGGATAGAAATACTATGCAACGTCTAAGTTGCTACTCATCAATAACTTAGGCCTGGTTGCCACTTGACAGGATTTCGGAGAGATTTCATGACGACGGGTGAGCGGGTAGTCCGACATACGGTGCGTAGCTTCGTTGCGGTCGTGGCGATGGCACTGCTCCTGTGGCCGCTGGACTGGCTGGTTTGGCAGGCGCGCGTAACCGCCGGCGGCGGCATGGGGTCGGTGATCGTGAGCCGCTTTACCGTTGCCGAGCTGAAGGGCAGCAAAGAGGATTACTACTTCGAGGGCAGCGGGCCGGCGGATTGCAGTGAGTCGCTCTTCGCGCGCGCGGGTGAGGGTGCGTGCTGGCAGTTGCGACGAAAGCCGGAGATTCTCGTGCGGTATTGAAGGAAAGCGAGTGGCGAGTGGGAATCGCGCCTCGATTCGCTTCGGTCGCGATGATGTTGTCTGGTTTCTAGATCGCGGGTGTTGGGTGGTTCGTGGGGCGCAGTGAGCAAATACAGGGTCTCTCCACTTCGGCGCGTTGCGCTTCGGTCGAGATGACAACTTCAAAGGGTTGGGTTATCCACGACTCGCTCTGACGCTTTTTGTCAGGACGTTTTGATCGGCTGCACAGAGCCGTCCGGTGCTACTTGATAGCTGTCGCGCGGGCTGTGATTGTCGTAGTGCGTGAAGCGGACGGTGAGGACATGCTTTGCCGCGTCCCATTCGGGCGTGGTGGCTTTCGACTCGATGTCCTGGCGGCAGCTTTCAACGATCGTGGAGAAGGTTTCCTTCGCCTGCGGCAATGAGACGACGTGAAGGTAGCGTTCACCGCCGGGACTGGCGCCGCATTCGCCCTGCGGATTGCCGGGATTCGACGCGAAAGTGTCGGTGAAGATGAGGTACTGGCCCGGAGATTCCGCGACGAGGCGAGCTTTGATCGGAGCGTTTGTGCCTTGCGGATAATCGCTCTCGTGGGTGAGTGCGATCTGCTCGGCTTTGCCTGATGTTGGCGTGAAGGTGAGCGTGGTTACGCGGCCAGTCTGGCTCAGCACGGCTTTGCCTTGCTGCACGGGGATGAGAATGAGTGCATGGTGCTGCGCTGCTGAGGGGAACGCGCATGCTGCTGTAAGGGCAAGAAGGAGTAATGCTCGCGAGAGGTGAGCTTGGATCCAGAAGTTGGAGACTTGTTGCTGAGCCATTTCCTTCGACTTTCTTGCTGCTTCAAGCGAATGCGGGGGTCTCTCCGCTACGGCGCATTGCGCCTTCGGTCGAGATGACAAAGTGGATAGGTCAAGAAACGAGAGATCAAGGCTAAGTGTGGTCGAGGTGAAAAGTTGGATTCGCTAGCGGCGGCCAAGATGGCATTCGTGCAGACGGGGGCTAGTGTCGCGCGTCGTAAATGCCTTCGCTGAAAATCTTCCATTCGCCTTCGCGGCGCTTGAGCAGGCCTTTATTGACCTTGCCGGCCGGCGTTCCTTTTACGTGAGTGTACTTGGTAAAGTCAGCTTTCTTCACGGCCACACCGGCGTTGATTTCCTTGATGGGTTGCGTCATGGCACCGGCGCCGAGGTTGAACTGCAGAATCACCAAAGCATCGAACTGGTTCTGAGTAACACCTTTCTTCAGCTTGCTATTCACCGCTTTGACGAACTTTTCGGCGTCTTTCTTGAAGAGGTCGATGTTCTCCTGCTTCGTAAGTCCATTGGTGAAATTCTCGTTCTTCTTGATGAGATGGCCATAGCCGATGGTCGGGAAGCCGTAGCCGTCGTCGTACTGAAAGTACTTCTGCTTTTGCTTGTCCCAGCCTTTTTCCTGCGGATTCTCGTAACCCTTGCCGAGGAACTCCACGCCATCGCTGCTCAGGCTCATCTTCGATGAAACGGGACTACTGGCAGCTGTAGGCGCGAAACCCACCTGCTTAAAGTAGCGGATGGATGCGAACGGATCCGCATCCTTGTAGCCGGTGAGCTGCCAGTTTGGCGAGAAGAGGCTTGTCGAAGAACCGAAGCTGGTGCCACGGACCGTAACTACTGGAAGGAACGGTGAGACGAGCTGTGCTTCCTCAAAGGAGATCTCTTTCCACATCCACGGAAAGAGCAGAACCTGAGAACTGTCGATGGTATAGGTCTGCGGAAAGGGCATGGCTTGCCTCGCGAAGCGCATCATCGCGCAACGGCAGCTTACCATCCCTCCGCGATGTTTTAGATGTGTTCTTCGTCGTCTTTTTCTACGGCGAGGCTAGGGATGTGCTTTCGTCCAGCGCTGGGCGGTGAAGTCCATGGTGATGCTGGCCGCGAGCAGGAGCAGGCTGATGGCGAGCGCGCCGGCGATCCAGGCAAGTTCTATACGGCCCTTCAGCATGAAGTAATCGAGGATGCCGAAGACCATAACCAGCACCGCGGCTTCCGCGAAGAAGGAGGAGCAGCGGCGCGACAGGATGAGGAGAAAGCTCGTGCCCGTGGGCTGAAGGGTCGAGGGAGTCGGAAGAAGGTGCAGAGTCCTTTTCGGAGTCGAAGTAGCTTCTGTGGTGGTGCGATGGTTGTGCAGCATGGTGAGTCCTTTTGCTGCTACAAGCCTGCCCGAAAGACCACTCTCCAGTCCAGTGAATTTCCTGTAAACGATAGAAAACAGGAAGGTTCCGAATACTTATGCATTGGAAGGGGGAGTAGTGAATCTTTATGCATGCCGCAAGGAAAAGCCCTGCAATCATGCAGGGCTTGTTTCTACCATCGTGGCACCTGTTTAGTGATGCCCGCCGCCTTGGAAATCATTTCCATGAATGTCGTGCTGAGCGTTGCCGTGGAACTCACCATTGCCGTAAGCATGGTAGTGCTCGCCCGCGCCTGGGTACGGGCCACCGTAATGGCCGTGGCGCTCATCGAAGTGCTCATTCACGTATCCATGGAAGTGCGGGTCACCCCCGTGATAGTAAGGGCCGGCACCGATGAAGGTGCCGCCGCTGAACCATTCCGGCCCGTAGTAGCCGTAAGGAGCGCAATGGTACGGAGCATAGCCATAGTAGCCGTAGGCACAGACAGGCGGACCACCGCCTACGCCGATACCAATTGAAATCTGTGCGTGTGATTTAGGAGCCAGCAAGAATAAAGCGCAGGCTGAGAATGCGAGAGAAAGCAATTTCGTGCGAAGCATAGTCGAACGACCTCTCCTAATTAGAGAGGTAGTGCGACATGAAAGTTGCGTTGCGCTCTCAGATGGTTCTACGATTCCTTGCATTCTTCCGGCGCGGAGGCACTGGTCTTTTCAGTGTGGCGGCTTCTGGCAGCGTCTTTTTACGCTCTACCTTCTTGCCAGCCGCAGCGCGGTTGAGCGCCTGCACTTCGCCTTGCGTGAGCTCGCGGAACGCACCTGGCGGCACGTCGAGCACCAGAGCGCCATAGCCGATGCGGCGGATCTTCTCGACGTGGTGGCCGATTTCTTCAAACATCTTGCGAAGCTGGCGGTTGCGTCCTTCGGTGAGTGTGACCTCGTACCAAGGGTTCTCACCACTGCGAACCTGCTCGACCTTTGCAGGCTGGGTGAGCACGCGGTCGCGGCGGCCTTTGCGGACTTCGTTGAGGCGTCCACGATCAATCATGACGCCACCGCGCAGCTGCGCGATGGATTCGTCGGTCGGTCTGCCGGAGACTTTTACCAGGTACGTTTTCTCGACGCCGGTGGCGGCCTTGGACAGACGATTGGCGAGGTCGCCATCGTTGGTCATCAGAAGCAGGCCCTCGCTGAGGTAATCGAGGCGACCGACGGGATAGAGCCGCGGCATTTTGCTGTGCTCGCCGGTGACTTTCTTCTGCGACTCCTGGCCAAGGAGTTTCATGATGGTTGGGCGGCCTTCGGGGTCGTCGAGCGTGGTGACGTAGCCGCGCGGCTTGTTGACCATGAAGTAGCGTTGCGCCTCAGGGCCGGAGAGGCGCTTGCCGTCGACCTTGATGTGGTCGTGCGCCGGGTCGGCGCGGGTGCCGAGTTCGGTGACGACCTGGCCGTTGACCTCAACGCGGCCGTCGAGGATGATCTGCTCGGCGGCGCGGCGCGAGGCGATGCCGGCCTGCGCGAGGATTTTCTGCAGGCGGTCGCCGCGTGGTTCGTCTTTTTCTACTTGCTTCACCTAATCATTATCGCCTTTGCGGCGGATCCAACACTAAAGATCGCTATTGCGACATATAGCGTTGACTTGCTCGCGCTACGCGCTTGCTCCGCAAATACGGGGGTCTCTCCACTGCGCGGCTGCGCCGCTTTGGTCGAGATGACAGGGGTATAGGGAAGAGACGAGCAATTGGGTTTTCTACTGTCAGCTCGCTCCCATCCCTGCGACGCTGTCATCTCGACCGAAGCGAAGCGGAGTGGAGAGCCCCCGCATTCGGCTCACTTGCCACCGAATGTTTCCGGAGAGCGCACTGGTTCAAGCATTGGCTCAATCGGTTTGCCCCAATCTTCGCTGAGGTCTCGCCAGGTTGGGTTGTTTGCGACGATCAATCGGATCTTCTTTACGC
>CAJCIP010000003.1 GCA_903970445.1 Verrucomicrobia bacterium Tous-C9LFEB
CTGTCTTCCCCTTGCTGACCAAACGCATCATCGCCTGCCTTGACGTGCGCGGCGGACGCGTCGTCAAAGGCATTCAGTTTATCGACATTGTCGACGCCGGCGACCCCGCCGAGCTCGCGCATCGTCACGCCGCAGCAGGAGCAGACGAGATTGTGCTGCTCGACATCACAGCGACACACGAAGGCCGTGGCACGCTGCTCGACACCGTGAAGCGCACAGCGGAAATGCTGTTTGTTCCGTTCACCGTTGGTGGAGGCATCCGTTCCGCTGACGAGGCAGCAGCAGTCTTCGATGCGGGCGCGGACAAGGTCAGCATCAACAGCTCCGCCATCGCAAGACCGGAACTAATCGGCGAAATCGGGGGCAGCTTCGGTGCTCAAGCTGTGATCGTCGCCATTGATGCTCGACGCAACAGCGGCGCATCCGACCCGGTCGGTGACGCGGAGGTCTATGTCAGCGGCGGACGAAAGCCAACAGGCTGGCGCGTCGTTGACTGGGCTCGTGAAGCTGAACAGCGCGGCGCTGGTGAGATTCTGCTGACGAGCATGGACGCGGATGGCACCCGCAACGGCTTTGACTGCGAGATCACCGCGCGCGTCTCCGCAGCCGTGCAGATTCCTGTGATTGCGAGCGGCGGTGCTGGTTCGGCAGCGCACTTCGCGGATGTCTTCCAGCGTGGCAAAGCAGACGCCGCGCTCGCTGCCAGCATTTTCCATTTCGGCGTGACCGATTCGCGCGCGCTGAAGGCCAAGGTCGCACGAAGCGGGGTTCCCGTGCGGCTTCCCTGCTGAAGGGTGCGGCACAGTTTTCCTCAGAGCGCTTCTTCTAGATCGCATCGAACCCTTGCAGAGGTGATCGATGGCGAAGAGCAGGAAAGCGTGTGAGCATCAGGAAGTAAAGCCTGGCCGAGAGATGCCGGAGCTTTACTACCCACTGCACTCGCTGCTTCACACACTGCGCGAGCTCGAAGCGCACGAGGACCAAATCTGCACGCTGCTTACTGAGCTTCAGCGCTCCGGAAAGCTGACGGCCGGCTTGCGCCGTGACCTCTCTGCGCTGCTGACATCATTTCCCGCGGCGTCACTCGAACAGGAAGTCCAAGCCATCTCCTCGGCGCTCAGCGAAGCAGCATAGGTCCCCACGATTTGCGGCGGCTGCGACAATAACGTCATGCTGATTCCTTCTATCGACCTGCTTGGCGGGCGCATTGTGCAGCTCGTACAGGGTGAAACGCCGAAGCTCGCGTTTGATGACTTTGACTATTGGATTGAGCGTTTTTCGAAGTACCCGCTCGTACAGTTGATTGACCTGGACGCTGCCAAGAGGCAGGGTGAGAATCGCTCGCTCATAGAAACGATTTGTAAGCGCCTGCCCTGCCAGGTTGGCGGAGGGCTCCGTACAGCAGAGGATGGCAAGACGCTGCTTGACGCAGGAGCGAAGCGTGTCATCTACGGCTCAAGCCTGTTTGGAGGACAAACGGAAAACGAGCTGAAGCGGAAGCACAAACTCATTCGACTGGAGTTTGCGGAGGAGCTAAAAAAGACCCTTGGCGAAGACGCTTTGTGTTTCTCCGTTGACACAAAAAATGGTCGAGTCGCCGTTAGGGGATGGAAAGACTCCGTTGACCTGACGCCGGAAGAGGCAATCACGTGGCTCGAAGACTCATGCGCGGCCTTCCTCTACACGCATGTGGATACCGAAGGCACGATGCAGGGCTTCCCTATCGATGTGGCAGCAATCCTGCGGTCAACAACTGCCAAGCAGCTCATCGTTGCCGGAGGCATCAAGGAGAAAGCCGAGGTGGATGCTCTTCATGCCATGGGCGTGGATGCGGTGGCGGGTATGGCTGTGTACTCCGGCACGATGGACGCCTGATGCACATTGTCTGTCAGAGCGTCATCCTGCAACGCGACGGAGCCCGGTATCTCGCGTCAGGCAGGTGTGCCGCGTCCGGCAGGATACGGACATCCCTCACTTCAACTTCGCTTAACGTCCGAGTGACGAATCAACTCACCACCAGGACGCGCATCGCCTTGTAGGACTCGATTGGCGGCTTACTCCTGGTCGTTATCGCCGGAGATAGCGTAGTAGCCCTTACGCGCCTGCACCTTTGCATCTTTTCCGCAATCGATATCTATTTTGCGGAACTTACCATCGGGTTCACGATTCTTTGGGGTGTAGCTGGCGAGATACTGCGTGCGCAGTTCGTCTTGAATCTGATCGAAAGCTTCTTCAAGCTTTCTTCCGTTGTTGCCGACGTTGATGACGCGGCCACCGGTCTCTTTGGCCAGCTGATCCATCTGGCTTGAACCTGTATAGATCGCACCTGCGGAAGCGTAAAAGCCGCGGTCAGCGATTAAGATCACGTAGGCGATCACATTCGCCTTCTGTGCCGCTTCGATGGCTGTCTTGATGGTTTCCTGCGAGCCCTGGTCGCCACCGTCGGTAAGGATGATGATGACCTTGCGGCCCGCTTCCTGCCGCAACTTGTCATGAGCCGCGAGGTACACGGCGTCGTAGAGCAGCGTCCCGCGGGGATGGCTCGTGGGGAACGGTCCACCGCCGATGCCGGGTACACCCGCACTGGAGCTCGCCGTGTTGATCGTGGCTTTGTCGATCGACCGCTTTAGCTCACGAGCATCGCTGGTGTAGTCGGCCAGAAGATCAACGTTTACGTCGAATGAGATCAGGAAGGCCTCATCTTTCGGACGAAGCACCTCTTTTAGGAATCGTGCGCCGGCATCCTGTTCGAGTGGCAGCACGTTCGTCTGGCTGCCGCTGGTATCGAGCAGCAAACCGATCGTGAGCGGCAGGTTCTTTTCCTGCGTGAAGTTCTTGAGCGTCTGCTGCTGTTTGTCTTCAAACAGGGCGCAATCGTCCTTCTTCAACCCGGTGAGAAATCCCGACTTGTCGCGGACCGAGAAGTAGACGTTCACCAGGTTGACGTTCACCTTCAGCGTTTCGGTTCCTGGCTCGCGCTCCTGTTCAGCAGCGGGAGCGTTGCTCCGCGGCGGAGGACCGCCAGGTTCCGGTGCCTCCTGGGCACGCAGTACGGGGGTGAAAGCAAGTACGGCGGACAGCGGGAAGAGGTAAAGGAGGCGCAGGTTGGCGGCACGCATACTGTGATTAGACGCGTGGCGAAGCAGTTTTGGCGATGCGCAACAACGTAGATATACCCTGCTGCGTCTCACACTGCAGGAACTCCAGTCAGGTGCAGGAAACAGCGAGCCTCGGCTGGTAGTCTCATGAATGTGCTGTCAGCACGTACGAGAGCGGCAAAGAAGAGGGTTGAACGGATGGTAGGGGTAACGAAGAACGTGTTTCGCGCGGGTCTTATGACCGCAGGCCTGTTGCTTGCAGGCAGTGCAGCCGTTGGTCAGGATACGCAGCAGACGCCTCCCGCGCAAAACGTGCCGGATGCTCCTCGCCCACAAGCCCTGCCTAAGCTGAAAACGCTCACCCCTGTTGGTCCGGCCTACCCGGACGCCCCTGCCCCAGCAGCGACGACTACGACTGACGGCACGACTGCTGTACCAAGCACTTTGCCCGCGTCACCCACGCCTGCAGTCGACACGCAGGACGTGGACGCGCCGCCCGAACTGCCATCCGGGCCGAGGACGGTCATCAACGTTCCCGTCAATTTCGTGGAATTACCATTCACTGTGAAGGATTCCAAGGGACAGCTTGTTCCGGCCATTACCGTTCGCGACGTGCGGGTTTTTGAGAACGGCCTTCGTCAGCATATTTCCTATTACACCTCAGACCCGTTCCCGCTTTCTGTTGCCGTGGTGATTGACCAGAGTGTGCCAACGAGCGTCATGACTTCGGTGAATAACTCGCTGACTGCGCTGCAAGGCGCGTTCACGCCATATGACGAAGTAGCAGTCTTCACCTACAACAACGGTGTACGTTCGCTGGGTGGCGGCACGTTTACCGGCGCGCAGAGTGCACGGCTGGCTGCGATCCTCAGCCAGGCAAAAGCTCCTGGTCGGGAGCCGAACCTGTCGATGGGCAGCGGGCTTGATCAGCCAATGGTGAAAAACAATCTTACCGTTGATCCCAACATCAACCGGGGCAGTACAGGTGGCGTGATATTGACAACGCCCGAGAAGGAATACCACACCCTGAATGACGCCATCTTGGAAGCCGCAGAGGCGGTGACAAAGGTAGGCAAGGGTCGCCGGCGAGTCATCTTTGTCATCTCCGACGGCAAAGAGTACGGCAGCAAAGCGAGCGAAAAAGAAGTCATTCGCTATCTGCAGCGATACAACATCGCGGTGTACGCCACGCTGGTCGGTGATTCCAGTATTCCTGGCTTCGGCTTTCTGGATCGCATTCACCTCCCACTGCAAATGCGTGACGATGTGCTTCCTCGCTACGCCGCAGCCACCGGTGGGCAGTGCGATCCGGAGTTTCGTCAGCGCGGCATCGAGACCAGCTTCGCAAAGATCTCCGAAGAAGTTCGCACCCAGTACACCGTGGGTTATTACAGCCACGAGCCGATCCTCGACGGCAAATTCCGGCGCACGGAAGTACGCGTGATGCGCCCGAGCCTGACGATCATCTCGAAAGACGGCTACTATCCGACGCCGACTGCTGTGCGTCCCGCAACGCCACCATCAACCCCATCGAACTCCACAGCCCAGCCCGGCCCAGCCCCACAGTAGGAATGTTGAACCTACCCGGCAACGCGCTCTTTGCGGTGGCAGCGGCGGCAGCTTGGGGTGGCGGCGACTTCTCCGGCGGTATGGGCGTGAAAGCCGTTGGCGGAACGCTGCGCGGAGCACTTCGCCTCATCTTGCTGGCGCACCTTGCGAGCCTGCTCGTGCTCGTCGTCATCGTCCTGGCGCAACAGCATCAAGTTCCTAGCGGAACCGATCTTGCATGGGGTCTCGGCGCGGGTGTTGCCGCAGCCCTCTCCCTGACGGCCTTTTATATGGCGCTGGCCAAGGGCGTCATGGGAGCCTCTGCGGCTCTTAGCGGGCTGCTTGCCGCAGCCATTCCGGTGGTTGTTTCCGTCATTCTGGAAGGTTCGCCTGGATGGATAAAGGGCTGCGGGTTTGCACTTGCACTCGCCGCGATATGGATCATTGCAGCGGGAAACCCGAGCGAGCAACCAGCCGGGAAAATGGAACGCCAAGCGGTGGGCCTCGCAATCTGCGGTGGCATCGGATTCGGAATCTACTTCGTTTCTCTGCAGCGCGCCAATTCACTCGGCGTATTCGAGCCCATGATGCTTGCCCGTGCAGGCAGCGTGTTGACCTGTCTCGTTCTGCTCATTTTGCTTGCAGCAAAACCTTCAGATCATGAGGTACCGCTGGGTCGGAAAGCCATCGTTTGGGCTGGTGGCATTGCACTTCTCGACACCGGAGGAAATCTCCTGTTCATCGCAGCGACAAGGCTTGGTCGCCTGGACGTTGCAGCAGTGCTCGCATCCCTGTATCCAGCATCCACGATCCTCTTGGCGGCATGGCAACTACACGAGCGCCCAAGTCGGCGACAGGGCTTCGGAATGCTGCTCGCATTAGCGGCTGTCGTGCTTATCACGCTGTAGAACGCGTTCTTTACAAGCCCGGCCTCTCCCGTCGGTTCGCGTCATCCTGACCCTGAATGGAACGACCGCTGTGTGTGCTTAGGGCGGAACTACCTAGTGGCGGAGCCGGGCAAGGCTATTTGTCGCTGTTCACGCGTCCGCTCGAAAGAGCATTGTCATTCGCGCTCATACCCGCTTCGACCTTCCGCTTCTTCGCTTTCTTGTCGAAGCCCTTGGTCTTCATCTTGTCGTCGACGCTCAGTGTTGCAGCGTCCACTGTCGGTTTCGGATACTCAAGGTGCAACGCCTTCATTGTGTCGACGACGATTTGCGAAATGGCGACATTGCGGAACCACTTATGGTCGGACGGAATGACGAACCACGGCGCATGTTTGTGGCTGGTGTGGCTCAGGATGTCTTCATAGGCGGTGACGTACTTAGGCCAGAACTTCCGTTCAGCAAAGTCCGCGGCCGACAGCTTCCACTGCTTGTCAGGATCGTCGATGCGGGCCTGAAGGCGCCTGGTCTGCTCCTCGTGCGAGATGTGCAGAAAGAACTTCAGCACAACAACGTTGTTGTCGGCCAACATGGATTCCCAAGCGTTCATGTCATCCATGTGCCGGCGGGCTGTTTTTGCATCCATATTGCCGTGCACAACAGGTGACAGCACATCTTCATAGTGCGAGCGATTGAAGATGCCGATCATGCCTCGCGCGGGTGTTTGTGCCTGGCAGCGCCAGAGAAAGTCATGCCGTGCCTCAATCGGAGTTGGGACCTTGAAGGACGCGACCTGGCAGCCCTGCGGATTGATGCCGGAAAAAATGTGACGGATCGTTCCGTCTTTTCCTGCGGTGTCCATGCCTTGCAAGACAATCAGCAGAGCCTTCTGCATGGAGGCATACAAGACATTCTGCAGGTCGTCGAGTTGCTTGCGGTGCTGCTTCAGGACCTTGTCGGTGTCATCTTCCGACTTGAAGCCGCCACGGTCGTCAGTCGAGAAATGAGAAAGCCGCACTTGAGTGTGCGGCTTGATGAGGAACGAAGATTTCAGCTTCATGTTCGTTGGCGCCCTTTCGGCCGTTCGGCCTTCAGCACAGCTGCTATACAACGGGCGGTTTCGGCGCCTCATCGACTTTCGGCGTTACGATGTGCGCTGTTTCACCGGGCTTGGTAGTGGCATTGGGCTCATCGGTGATGCCCTTCATGCCTTCCTTAAAACCGCGCAGCCCCTCGCCTAAACCTTTGCCCAGCTCGGGCAGTTTGCGGCCGCCGAAAAGAACAATGGCAACAACCGCGAGCACGATCAAATGCGGCCCTGTAAATAACTCACCCATAACATCTCCTACACAAGCTCTTTCGACTGCAATAGCAACCTATATTGTCGCATGAAGCCTAGCGGCCTAGTGTCCCTGATAGTACGTGCCGAACTCCGCTGTTGGATGCCGCGTGACCCATGAAAGCGCTCAGCAATGCTGCGGCGTTATATCCTAGAGGTGACGCCGCCCCGGCGCAGCCGACCATACGGCGCATCGCGGTGCCGCAACAAGGACGATCTTTCCTGTGACCAATGCAACATCTTCTCTTCTGGCCAAGCGCTGCCGCTCCGCCGTGCTCTCCCTTTTCGCGCTGGCGCTAGCAGTCGGCTGTGCATCAGCTTTCGCGCAGACAGCAGCCCCGGGAACAAAAGCCGCTAGCTCCACCACGGTCGCGCAAATTAGCCCCACACGCTATCCGGTCTACGACGACAAGTACGAGATCTACGGCGGAATTAACTTCATGAACGGCCAGGCCGGCCAAGCGCTGCCGAAGCGCTACAACATGGGCGGCGGCGAAGGCATGGGAACGTACTGGCTGAGCAAGCACTTTGGTGCTGCCGCCGACGTTCGATTTGACGCCGGTACCACGCCCGTACTCAGCCCGTACTACAACCGCGTGGTTGTCTTTCAGTACATCGGTATGGGCGGCGCTCAATATCGCGGACCGCGAAATCGGTACGCCGCCGTTGATTTTCATGCGCTTGCCGGCGCGACATACGGCGTGTTCGACCATGCCATAAAGAATTATCCGGGAGGAAGCCCGGAGGCTGCTTGCCCCGGTGAGCCCAGCCCGGACAATATGAATGTCGGCCTGTACTGTAACCATGCCGCATTTATGAGCGCGCTCGGTGGCAGCATCGACTTTAACTACTCGCCGCGTGTGGCCATCCGCCTGCAGCCGGATCTTATTCTGGAGCATTTCGGCACGGAGCTGCGCGAGTATGTCTCGGTCTCCGGCGGGTTAGTGTATCGCTTCGGGAAGAAGTAGGCGAGCGAACAGTGAGTAGTGAATAGTGAACAAGACAATAAGTACAAAGGCCGTCATCCGAGCGGCCTTTGCTTTGTTCATTGTTCACTGCTTCACTCGCCTCCTTCACTATTCACTGCCTCCCTACATTACCTGTAGGAACTCCGGTGACACAGGATTCTCGTACTGGCTGTAGTCGCGCGTGACCACCGTGAGTCCTTCCGGCGTGACGAAGTAATTCTTCTTGTCTTCCGCCGGATCGTAGCCAATGACAGTGCCATCGGGAATATGCACATCGCGATCAATAATGGCGTGGCGGATGCGGCAATGGCGGCCGACGTTCACATGCGAGAAGATCACACTCGAATCCACGTCGGCATAGCTGTTCACACGGACATCGTGCGAGAGCACTGAGTTCCGCACCACCGACCCAGAAACGATAGAACCCGCGCTGACGATCGAGTTGATGGCCATACCCGTACGTCCAGGCTCACCAAAAACAAACTTCGCCGGCGGATATTGGTACGCCCGCGTGCGCATGGGCCAGGCTTTGTCGTAGAGGTTGAAGGTAGGAACGAAGCTCGCGACATCCATGTTGGCTTCGTAGTACGCCTCGAGCGTTCCGACATCGCGCCAGTAAAGCGCGCGCTGCTTGTTTTCGTCAACGAAGTTATAGGCTTTCACGCGATAGCGGCCGAGTAGATTTGGCAAAATGTTGTGACCAAAATCATGCTTTGAGTCAGGATCTTCTGAATCTTTGATGAGCTCCGGAATCAATACATCTGTGTTGAAGAGATAAATGCCCATCGACGCATCCACCATGTCGGGGTTGAACGGAGATCGTATCGTCGTCTCTTTCGGCTTCTCCACAAAGCCTGAGACTTCGCCGTTTTTCTCCACCTGCACTACACCAAATTGGGAGACTTCATCAGGATTTATCGGAAGGGTAGCGATGGTGACGTCCGCTCCTGATTCACAGTGCTGCTGCTTCATCAGCGCGTAGTTCATCTTGTAAATGTGGTCACCGGAAAGGATCAGCACATGCTTCGGCTCTTCAGAACCGATGGAGTAGATATTCTGGAAGACGGCATCAGCGGTGCCTTGATACCAACTTTTCGAGACGCGCTGCATCGGCGGAAGGATTTCAACGAATTCGCCAAGTTCAGTCGCAACGACACCGCCCCAACCCTCGCGAATGTGGCGATTCAGCGAAAGAGCCTTGTACTGCGTCAGTATGTATACGTGGCGAAGATCCGAGTTGATGCAATTCGAAAGAGTGATGTCGATGATGCGGTACTGTCCGGCAAAGGGCACAGCAGGCTTCGCGCGATCGCGAGTCAGAGGAAAAAGTCTCTCGCCGGCTCCTCCAGCGAGTAGGACGCCAAGTGTGTCTCTCATCTTTCACTTACCTCTTTGGAACATGCCACTGCCGTTGGACGCAAACTATAGTCTTGGGGACGTCCGAGTATCCCACAATGCGCGTAGGCGGCGGAAGCGTCAAGTTCCGCGTCATTCAGTGACGGGAGAGAACTCCTGAACGGGGAGATGATTGCACCGCTGAGCTTCGGTTGATGCAACTTTCTTGATTGTCATCGTGACGGGTCGAGGAGTAGAGAAGGCACCGCTCGGACAGGGCGCGCAGAGAATAGGTCGCAGGGATGTTCTATCTGCGCTCAGCCGTTTGACACAGCCGATCCAGTCAATCAAGCGAAGGCAAGCACTGTTCCCTGGTGCAGCGCGTCAGCTAAGTCCGCCCTCGCTAGGATGGGTTCGTGGAATCCGCATCTGTATTCGTTTCTTCTGTGCTAATGCGGAGAGATTTCAGGAAAGTCAGGTCGTTTCGCGTGAAAGAGCCCTCGGCAAGTTCATCGCCTTCCACCGCAGCCTTTTCGTCTTCTTCCTCTGTGATCTGGTTCAAACCAATGGTCGCCTCGAGCATCAACAGTACGTCGAAACCCTGCTGCCGTATCTCGCGCACAACCTCCGCGATCTGCTCCGATTCGCTCATCGATTCGTGAATGGCTTCGCCCAGCTTTTGGATAAGGTCCTTGACCTGTTGTTTCAATGCCACCTCCCGGAGTTGTTCAGAGTCATCCTGACCACGCACCGGGTCTTCCCTTCGAACATGTAACGGGAACGGCAGTTGCGGGCACCGCTTTTTAAGAAGATTACGCCCAACCTGTGGTGTACGCAAAACGGAAACTACACAGTCGTGTGATGGTCCGCCCAGGCCGTTTCAAGCCGATGCGCGAGTTCTTCCACCGGCTGAACACGTTTACGCCCCAACACCAGGAAACCAGCAGCCGCTGCTGCGATACCACCTACTAACCAAAGAACCTTTTTCATAGTGACCCGCATTCCCTTCTCTGCCGTAGCAATGGACGATTGGATGCCGCAGGTGCGCATCACGTTTGCGAGCATTGAGGCGCGATTTTCATACGCTTACACTTGAGCTATGGACAGGGTTCGATTAGGCCGCGCATTGGGCTATGGAGCCCGGCACGTCGCAAAGGCATTGGTGCAGGCTGCCGACGCCGCAACAGCCTCGGACACGGAACGACCCGCGCAAGCAACGAGACCCCCTGCGTCATCTTCGCAAACGACAACACAGGTGCCAGTGAGTGCGACCCGAACCGCTACGACGGCTGCGCGAGCGAAGCAGGCATCGAAATCATTCTTGCACCCTGTGAAGAGGTACTCCGGAACCGTTCTGCTGCAGGTAGCCGGCACCTTTTTTGCCGTGTTTGCCTTGCTCATGGCACAAGCGGCCTGGAGATTCCGTGCCGGCTTTCACCAACATTGGAACAGCCAAGACGCTCAACACCTTTGGCTAACCGTCGCGCTGTTACTTGTATTTGGCTGGTTTGCCGTCAGCAGCTTCCTGCGTGCCAACCGCCTCGGGCGTAGCTGAACGATGTCGCAGCAAGTCCGCTCGCAGCCATACGCAGTCGCCCGCATCTGAGACACTGGATAGGACACACATATGGCTACGACAGAATCGCTTTCCACGCTTCGCCGCACTGCTCTGCACACCACCCATCACAGCCACAAGGCGCGCATGGTCGACTTCGGCGGATGGGACATGCCCGTGCAGTATCGCGGCCTCATCGATGAGCACATGGCTGTGCGTACCGGTGTCGGCGTGTTCGATGTCTCGCACATGGGTGACATCCAGTTGCGTGGGCCAAACTCGCTGGCGGCTGTGCAGAAGCTGCTGATGAACGACGCCAGCAAATTGCAGACCGGCCAAGCGCACTACTCCGCGATGCTCTATCCGAACGGAACGTTCGTCGATGATGTCGTGCTGCACAAGCTCGGCGAGAACGACTTCCTGATCGTGATCAACGCCGGCACGCGCGAGAAAGATGTGAGGTGGGTGCGCAGCGTGCTCGGTGGCATGAGCGGCGTGCACGTCATGGACGTGAGCGACTATTACACGCAGATCGCGATTCAGGGGCCGAAGGCAAAAGACACGCTGCAGAAATTGACGGGCGTCGACCTAAGTGCGATCAAGAACTATTGGTTTACCTGGGGACAGGTGTGCGGCTGCCACAACGTGCTCATCGCACGCACCGGGTACACCGGTGAAGACGGTTTCGAGATCTACATCCCAGCAGATGAACCCACAAGCTCGCGCGTGTGGGGTGAAGTGCTCGCCGCTGGCGAAGAGTTTGGCATCATGCCTTGTGGTCTGGGCTCGCGCAACACGCTACGGCTCGAGTCGGCGATGGCGCTTTACGGCCATGAGATTTCCGACACCATCAACGTCTTTGAAGCCAACCTCGGCCGCTATTGCAAGCTGGATAAAGGGACAGATTTCGTCGGCCGTGAAGCGCTGCAGGCCATCGTCGACGAAGGCGGTCCCACTCGCAAACTGGTTGGTTTAGAGATGGTGGAACGCGGCATCGGGCGTGACGGCTACCCAGTGCTTGACCCCGACGGAAAGCACATCGGCGAAGTGACCTCAGGTTCGCCCGCGCCGTTTCTGAAGAAGAACATCGCGCTGGCGTACGTCCCTGTTGCTTTCGCAGAAATGGGGACCGAAGTCGCGGTGGAAATTCGCGGTCTGCCGGTGAAAGCAGTGGTTGTGTCTACGCCGTTCTACAAGCGTCCCAGGGTGGTGGCACCAATCATCACCGCCCCTTTGTCGTAGTCAACTTCTTCGTGGCCGCAATCTTTGCGGTAAGCCCGACGAGTTTGAGAGTGCGGCGCAGTTCCGTACGCTCAACAGGCGAAAGTACGCTCATGAGTTCGTCGAGATCGCGTTCATGTCGCGGGTACAACCGCTTGATCAACTCTCTGCCGTCCGTCGTAAGCTGCACCAGCCGCACACGGCGGTCGGTCTGATGGGCGACACGCTCGAGAAACTTCTTCTCCTCCAAGCGATCAATCGCCGCGGTCATGGACGCGTTCGCAATCAGAGCAGCATCGCACAGCGCCGACATTGTCAGCGGCCCTTTGTGCAGCAGCGCCTCAAGAATCATGAAGTCGCTGAGACCTATGCCTAGCGCAGACACGGACTGCTCTACAAACGCCGCCATCGAGTGGTACGCACGCGCAAGCACGACCCAGAGAGCGGCAGATGTTGTGTCGGGTGTCTGGGCCATGCGCCTCGCCTTATCTTAGTTCTGTTGCAGGGAATGCCTGCTCAAGAAGCCGGCATGCGTGATCGATTTCGTCTCCGCTGATGGTGTGGGGCCGGCCTGGGTAGCGACGCGTGAGAACATCGGCTCCCATGCGCGTGAGTTCCGCTGCTGTGGCCTCCACGCGAGACCACGGAACGTGCGGGTCCGGGTCTCCACTGAGCAGCAGTGCGGGTGTGCCAGCGAAAAAGCCTTCGTGATGCAGGTCTATGTCACGCGAACCGATAAGGCCGCCTGTGAATGCGATTAGCCCGGCGTAGCGCGCAGGGTTCGTCGCAGCGAACTCAGTTGTAAGGCACGCACCTTGCGAGAAACCCGCGATGACGATGCGCTCGCGAGCTATGCCCGCAGCCTCAATCTCCACGACAATCGCAGCGATCTTTGCCAGCGCTGACGCGAGGTAGGGTTCGTTCGCTTCGCGCGGGGCAAGGAACGACTGCGGATACCAGGTATGGTTGGCAGCCTGAGGCGCTAGATAGGCCACCCCATCGCGATGAAGCGGTGACGCGAGCGTAAGAATGTCTTCTGCCGACGCGCCCCGACCGTGAAGAAGAACCACAACACCGCGGGCTTTTGCGAGAGGCGTTCCGGTGCGCAGCACTGGCGTATTCGCGTGCGGGTCGATCATGCCTGCCCCACTTTGTCAGCCTGTGCCGAGGTTGAGCTCTGATGAAGCTCAATCGGTTTGAGGCGCGCCTCGATCATCGGTCGACTTGCTTCAAGCCATGCCGGAATTCTCAGCGCTTCGCCAAGCGTCTCCGCACGCTCGTCGATCCCAAAGCCGGGGGTGTCGGTCGCCAGTTCGTACAGCACACCGCCGGGCTCGCGGAAGTAGATGGACTCGAAGTAGTCCCGCTGCTGCACCGTCGTGACAGAAAGCTTCTTACCAATCACTTCGCGCCACGCAAGTTGATCAGCGTCGTCGGTCGCACGGAAGGCGATGTGATGCACGGATCCCGCGCCGTTGCGGCCATAGCTCGCACTAGGGTCAACCACGATATCGATTTGGTTGCCGAGCAACGGGCCTGCGGGATTACGGAAGCGTGTTCGACTGCCCTCGGCAGCCGTTTTGACAAAGCCGAGCATATTCAGCGCGGACTCCGATGGCGCGAGCTCGTGGTGCAGCATGGTCACACCGAAGAAACCACGGATGGCGTATTCCGCCGGCACATCCGCATAGCGCGGCACAGTGACTTCGGACGCGTCCGCATGGGCTACAAGTTCAAGCTTCATGCCATCTGGATCAGCAAACGTCAACACCTCTTCGTGGAAACGCTGGTCTGTGTGCTCAACCGGAATACCTTTCTCGTTGAGGCGGTGCGACCAGTATGCGACCGAGCCGGAAGGAATGCTGAAGGCTGTATGCGTCACCTCGCCAACACCAGCCGACCCCCTGCGTGCGCCCGGCCAAGGGAAAAAAGTGATGATCGTTCCCGGCGTCCCTGCGTCGTCACCAAAGTAGAAGTGGTACGTGCCGGGGTCATCGAAGTTCACCGTGCGCTTTACGAAGCGCAGACCAAGCACTTCGGTGTAGAAGTCGAGGTTCTGCTGCGGATCAGAAGCAATAGCGGTGACGTGGTGAAGACCTTTGATCGGATTCGGCATGATTGTTGCTCCCTGAAGCTCGCGAACATCTTATTTCCATATCGTAAGATTCGACGACTAAGGAAAAGATTCGGCAGAAGTGTGGGCACTGTGCGGTGAGCGGCTGCGCTGGGCTTTTGCTAGCCGACGTTGGGCATAAAATAAGCCGCATGAGCTATCCCGAACATTATCGCTACGCGAAATCTCATGAGTGGCTTTCTACCGACGGCGAAACCGCGACCATTGGCATCACCGACTATGCCCAGGAGTCGCTTGGCGACATCGTGTTTGTCGAATTACCGAAGGTCGGTCAGGAGATTGAGGCCGGCTCGACATTCGGCTCGGTCGAAAGTGTCAAGGCTGTGAGCGATCTTTACGCGCCTGTCACGGGAACCGTCACTGAGATCAATGAAGCACTCAACAGCGCGCCGCAAACGATCAACTCCGACGCGAACAACACCTGGCTGCTGAAGCTGGCGATGAAGAACACGGACGAGTCGAACGCCCTGCTAAGTGCTGCTGATTACGAGAAGTTTGTGGCGGAAGAGACGGGGCACTAAGCACACCATGGACAAAACTCAGCTAACCCTCGCCATTCTGACCGCGCTGACGCCCATTGTCGCTGTATTTCTGGCGACATTAGTTCAGCGTCAGGATGTCAGAGACCTTCGCACCGCAATGGATGGTCTTCGCAAAGATTTACATGCAGACATGACCAATTTCCGCGAGGACGTTCAGACACAAATGATCAGCCTGCGCAACCAGGTACACGCCGACCTGCTCATGATTCATGGGTGCGTCGCCAAGGTCGAGGCTAAGCAGTCCTAAGTATGCGTTACCTACCAAAGTCTCCTGCCGATCGCGAGGAAATGCTCGCTGAAATAGGTGTGTCCTCGATTGAGGACCTTTTTACCTCGATCCCCGAGGAATACCGCCTCACGCGCGACCTGAATATTCCGCGCCAGCACGCCGAGGTAGAGATTCTCGACCGCTTCAAGGCGTTTGCTTCTAACCTCGCGAGCGGTGATGCACGTGATCTCGCGACGCAAACTCCTCAGCCGAGGTATGCGAGCTTTCTCGGCGCGGGTGCATACCGGCACTATCGCCCAGTCATCATTGACTCTCTCGTACAGCGTGGCGAGTTCCTTACGAGCTATACGCCCTACCAGCCGGAGATTTCCCAAGGCACATTGCAGGCGATGTTCGAGTTCCAGACGATGATCTGCGAGCTGACAGGCATGGAGATTGCCAACGCCAGCATGTACGACGGCTCCACGGGCGCAGCCGAGGCTGTACTCATGGCCGTTCGCGTTACCGGCCGCGACGGCTGTGTTGTGGCGCGCAGCGTACATCCCGAGTATCGAGAAGTGATGCGCACGACGGTGCAGCACCAGGGCATTCCCATCACGGAGTTCGAGTACGACAAAGCTACAGGGCGAGTCGATATGGCCTCGCTGGCAGCGGCGATCACTGACGACACGGCATGCGTACTGATCCAATCGCCAAACTTCTTTGGAACGATTGAGGATGTTGCCGCAGTCGCAGATCTAGCCCACAGCAAGGGCGCGCTGCTGATCGTCAGCATCGCGGAAGCGGTTTCGCTTGGCATCGTGAAGGCGCCTGTGGAAGCTGACATTGTCTCGCTGGAAGCGCAGAGCTTTGGCGTTGCTGTCGGGTTCGGCGGACCTTATTGCGGCGTAATTGCCTGCAAAGAGAAGTTCCTTCGCCAGATGCCCGGACGAATCACTGGGGAGACAAAAGACGTAAACGGCAAGCGCGGTTTCGTGCTGACGTTGAGCACACGCGAGCAGCACATTCGCCGCGAGAAGGCGACGAGCAACATCTGCACCAATCAGGCTCTAGTCGCGATGATGGTGACGATCTTCATGACCGTCTTAGGCAAACAGGGCACTCGCGAATTAGCCGAACACAATCTAGCCAAGGCCGAGTATCTGAAATCCGCCCTCACCAAAGCTGGGGCGAAGCTGCTGTTTTCTGCTCCAACGTTCAACGAATTCGCCGTGGCGTTGCCCGCGTCTGCGGAGGAAGCGAACGCCTTACTGCTGGACGCCCGCATCATCGGCGGACTCGCTTTGCCGCATTGGTATCCGGAGCTGGGCGAGACTGCGGCGCTTTGGTGCGCAACGGAGTTGACAACCAGGTCGCAGATGGACGCCGCTGCCGCAACACTCACAATCGCTCCGCAGGAAGAGTTGGTCTCTGCTCGTTGGGAGAGCGTGATACGCGGCAACGGTTCGAAGTGACTGAAGAAATATCGCACGCGAAAAGGAGACTTACCTATGAGCGATTTGCACGCGTACAGCGTCACGGTCACGTGGACCGGAAACAAAGGCACAGGCACAACAGGCTATAAGGACTACAGCCGGGCGTTTGAATTGGAGGCTGAAGGCAAGCACTCAATTGCAGGTTCTTCGGACCCTGTCTTCCGCGGAGATGATGGGCGCTGGAACCCAGAGCAGTTGCTGGTCGGCTCGCTGAGTTCCTGCCACAAGCTCTGGTTCCTTCACCTGGCCGCCATTGCAGGTGTGGTCGTCACGGCATACGTCGATGTCGCCGAAGGCACCATGCGCACGACGCCCGGTGCCGAGACAGGGCGTTTCGAGCTCGTCACGCTGCGTCCGCAAGTAACGATCACTGCTGCTTCCGACGCTGACAAGCTGCAAGGCCTGCATGACGACGCGCACCGTCGCTGTTTCATTGCGAACTCGGTCAACTTCCCTGTGCGGTGTGAAGCCACGTTTGTTCGCGAGAACACAAATGAAACTGCACTCGCCGAGGCTCGGTAGCTGTGGATCTCAACGCCGTAGAAGGGCAGGAACTCACAGCGGTCGAATTCGTGAGCGACTACGTGCGCCTGCGCTTCGACGGCCCGCTGCTGACGCTCTACGCGTGGCCGCATGTGCTGCTTTCGGACTTCAGCATAGCCTTCGGCGAGCCCGAGTACCGCAATGCACTCTGCGCGCAGATGGGTGAGCAGGTCGCGAAGGCGTCGCTGGAAGAGTTTGAAGCGATGACGATTGAGTTCGAGTCTGGCACGGTCATCGCGCTGAGCCTGCGCGAAGAGGATCTCGATGGACCCGAGGCGGGAAGCTACTCCGCAGACGGCAGTGAACATGGTGAGCAGGAGTTCTGAGTGGCAGCAGAAAGCCTGGCGGTCTATTTGAACAGAGCACAGGATTTCGCTCGAGGTATGGGTCTGATGCGAGATGACCCGGCGTACACCCAGTCAGCGGCCCTTTTGGCAATACACTCAGCGATCGCGTACAGCGATGCGTTGCGCACCGGTTTAGGTGACGCAGTCTTATCTTCGGACGATCATCAGAGCGCACTAAAGACACTGAGATCTCTGATTGATGCCGACGAGGTATCCGGCTTGGCGCAATTGCAAAAGCTTCTAACTTACAAGAGCGCAGTCTCTTACGGAAACCGGCGCATGGATGTACAGCGGCTGAAGCTCTTGTGCACGGAGTCTCAACGGTTCGCGCGCTGGGCTAATACACTAGGAACGGCGAAGATTCTAGGATGGAGGTTTGAGGATGACTGAGCAGCAGCAGCTCGCAAGAGGTAAGAATATAATGCTCGACCTCCTTGAGAAGCGCCTTTCGGTTCCAAAAATCTATTTGGATGCGAAGTGGCAGGGGCATCCCGTCGACATACTAGCCATCGACCGGGATGGTAGCGGAGACGTTCACATCGTCCTTGCTTATCTACGACCACTTTTAGACCGCGATCTTCCAGCTACTCATGCGGACCGGAAAGAGATCGAACGAGTGCTTGAAGTGCTATCCCACATTGACGCACAGTACAAGTATGTTTTGGGAGTTGCGTCCACTTCTCATTGGTCAGCTTTCGGAACCGCGCCCGCTGCCGAATTTGAAAGTCAGACGTTCTCCCCTGATGGGCTCGGGCGGACAGCATTAGCTTTCGCGGCACCAGACAAGGAGGGAACCATGAAGGTCAATCTGGTTACTTTCCCCGAGCGGTTTCGTGCCTTCGTCGGGGCCTCCGCTGACGAATTCGTGAAAACACATCCAGCAGATTGGGAAATGCGAGCTTAGAAATGCTTATGGCAGACGAGAAGTTCATCGGCACACCGCGCAAGGCGACCACGCACGTCAATCAGAACGAAGACCTGATCTTCGAGAAAAGCTCGCCGGGCAAGAAGGGCTATCGGCTCGCGGAGCTCGATGTGCCAGCGGTGAACGCTGCTTCCCTGCTGGGCAATGCGGCGCGG
>CAJCIP010000004.1 GCA_903970445.1 Verrucomicrobia bacterium Tous-C9LFEB
CGGGCGTTGTCGCCACAGAGTTAGGCATCGAGCTGGCTGCACGCGGGCACGAAGTTCACTTCATCACCTACTCGCAGCCGTTTCGCCTCACCGGGCGAGAGACGAACATTCGCTACCACGAGGTGCCGGTTTCGAATTATCCGCTCTTCGAATACCCGCCGTATGACTTGGCACTCGCCACGCGTATGGCTGAAGTGGCGGAGATTTATGAACTCGATCTACTTCATGTTCATTACGCCATTCCACACAGCGTCAGCGCGCTGCTAGCTAAGCAGATGTTGGCCGCAAAGGGTCAGCGGCTGCCGTTCATTACCACGCTTCACGGTACAGACATTACCCTCGTCGGTTTGGACCGCTCGTATCTTCCGATCACGCGTTTCGGTATCGAGCAGTCCGACGGCGTTACGGCAATCTCCAGCTATCTTCGCGATCGCACACATGAGGCATTCGGCATCGACACAGAGATCGAAGTCGTGCGGAATTTTGTTAACTGTGACGTCTATGAACGCAAGCCGGATCTCTACGCGAAGCAGAGATCGGAGTTTGCTGCTCCGGACGAGCGCATCCTCGTTCACCTGTCCAATTTTCGTCCCGTGAAACGCGTTTTGGACGTTGTGGAGACCTTTGCTCGCGTGTCTGCAAAGGTGCCGTCCCGCCTGCTGATGATCGGTGACGGCCCGGACCGCTCTGCGGCCGAGTTCCTCGCAGTCCGCCTCGGTGTTGGAGACCGTGTCAACTTCCTTGGCAAACAGGAGAACGTCAACGAACTTCTGCCGCTGGCAGACGTGATGCTCATGCCGAGTGAAATGGAGTCATTCGGCCTGGCAGCGCTAGAAGCAATGGCGTGCTGTGTTCCCGCAATCTCTACGCGGGTGGGCGGGATACCAGAGCTCATCGACGATGGCGAGAATGGCCTGCTGTATGAAGTCGGCGACGTTGCGGGCATGGCTGCCGGAGCTATCGACCTCCTCTCCCATTCGCTGCGCCTGGAAGAAATGGCAGCAGCGGCCCGACGAACGGCACAGAAGCACTTCTGCGCCTCGCAGATCATCCCGCTCTACGAGGAATATTACGAAAAGGTCATCGCCGGAGACCGCTCCTAGTTGCCAAACCCTAGCGGGTATTAACCCGTGGGATTCGTTCACCGGAATGGCTCGACCTGCAGGCACACCGTTCCGTATGCTCGGATCAGCACCTTCGTTCGTGCGAGGACACCCATGAACAGCACTGTATCCGTAGTTACCATTGCGCTTCTTTTTCCTGCAGGCGCGGCCATCACGCAGAGCACAGGGACCTCGCACCCTGAGCAGTTGAATGATGTTGTGGTCACTTCGTCCGCGCAAACGTCCACACACTACGTCAAGCCCTCGCCAGCGATTCAAGTCGACAACAGTACAGCGACGCTGCATACCCGTGAGTATTCCGTGGCAACGCCCATGGCTGTGACCACGGAAACGCAGACGACCGTCGCAGTTCCAGTCGCGTCGCAGTCGGACATCCGCAACGCGCCTCATGATCCCGACGCGGATCACTTCGTTGTCACAGACGATCCGAACAGCGGCGTCGTCACCGACGGGGAATGGCGGCAGAATGAAGTGCCTGAAGGCACCTTGCTGCGGGCGCGGCTGAACACAGAAATCTCAACCAGCACCACCGAAGTTGGCACTCTGTTCCGGGCCACGCTCACGCATCCTGTAGAGCATCGTGGCCATGTCATTCTTCCAGTCGGCACGGTACTTTCCGGACGCGTGAGTGATCTGCACGAAGGCCGTCGCATCAGCGGGGCGGCGCTCATCCATCTTCAGCCTGAGATGATCACACTGCCGGACGGAACAACGCATCTGCTGTCAGCGCAGGTTGTCGATGTAGCGCACTCGCGCGGCACGCACATCAACGACGAGGGAACCATCGTTGGCAATGATCACAGTAAGGGAACGCTCGCAGCGCTCGGTCTCACCACAGGAAGTGCAGCCGTTGCAGGTGCGGTACTTGGTGGCGGCGTCGGCGCTGTTGTCGGGGCCAGCATAGGCGCGGGCGTGGGTACCGTCTGGTGGCTGAAGCGTGAAACGCATCAGACGCTCCCGGTCGGCACCGATGTCGTCTTTGGATTGAGCCGGCCTATGGTCATCGACGGCGTCAACAACTGAACGCCTTCCCGGTACAGACAGAAAGGCTCTCGTGGAGATGGCCTTTTATTAGGCAATGACCTGATTGAGAAGCCGTCGCCAGTTCTTCTGGTTCTTACGATAACTCTTCTTCAAGTCTTCAAGCGTACGTTGAAAGTCTGAATTATCCGCCATACCCTTCCAAGCGGGGTTGATGCTGAACCACGGATAGTTCTCATTTCCCAGATAGATCGCGCGACGGAGCCAGTGAAGCGCTTCTGGCTGATCGTCTTCAACAGCGAAGTAAGTCGCCAGCCGGTAAGCCATCTCGCTATCTGCTTCTGCAGCGGCCAGGGTTTCCTCAAGGATGAATTCAGCAGCGCGTTCGCGGTCGCCAAGCTGCACGTAGCACATGGCAATCGTCGGAAACACGATACGCAGAGTAGCGTCGTCACGAATCACACTCTCCAGAGTCTCGACTGCGCCCTCCAGCTGGCCCTGCCGCATCTGCTGGTAGCCAAGAGAGATGCGCAGCAAAGGACCGCGTGGCTCCAGCGTAAGGCCTTTCTGAATTTCATCAGCAGCAAGCTCAAGCTGATTTTGGTACTGATACACACGCGCGCGGTGGTTGTAGATCACAGCTGCATTGGATGGGTTCAACCGCAGGGAAATATTGAACTGATCCATCGCATCTTCATACATTCCGTCAATTCGTAGAGTGATACCTGCGACGAGATGCACATTCCAATCATTGCCGGCCTGCTGCAAAAGGTTCTCGATGCCGTGTCTTGCGCTTTCTTTTTCACCACGCGACAGCAGCATGTAGACGCGATATAGGTTCGCCTCCACCGAGCTTGAATCCAACTGCAGCGCTTTATCGAAGGCCCGCCTGGCTTCGAGAACGTGCATTTGCCCACCCAAACCATGCCGTGTGTATTGGAGGTGCGTAATGCCCAGCCCTGCCCATGCGGGCGCATAGTTCGCGTCGCGCGCAACGACCGCCTCAAAAAGGTTCCGGGCGCGTTCCAGTTCGTCACGATTGCCGGTACGTCCCATGAATGAAGACAGGAGTGCTCGCGCTTGCAGATACTCTTCCGAAACTTCGTCACCGAGCGGCGCCTGCTTTGGCGCGTTTGTGGAGTTCCCTTGCAGATCTCCAGACCCGTGCATTTCGGCAAAGACTTCGTCACAGATTTCTGTTTGTACAGCAACAAGATCAAAGGAAGCGACGTTCACTGATCCGCCCGTACGAACGCGCTGTTGTCGCACATCGAGCAATTGCCAGTTGAGGTCAAAGCCTTCACCAGACCGCATGAAGTTCCCAGCGAGAACGTAATCCACCATCAGCTTTCGACCAAGGCTTAGAGGGTCTAGCTGCTTGGTGGGCACATTCATCAAGGCGCTGGATGGACGGACAACCAAGGACGGAACCTTCGCCAGTCGCGCGCCCAATGCATCTGCCAGCGCATATCCGTAGAAAGGCGTTGCCTCATTGCTGCCCAGGTTTACAAATGGCAACACCACGATATTCGTGCTGCGCTTCGCCACGGCAGGTGCGCTGTCGCGAAAACGCTCCGCCAACATCGACAAGATGCCGGTGGTACGCTTCTCTTCTTCTGGCGTTTCCATGTCCAATCGCTGCTGCGCAGCCATATTTGTCGCGGCCTCGCCAGGCAACATCATCGCGAGTTGAAACTGCTTGACAATCGTCTTCAGCGCTTCACGTACATCCGCAGCCGAGGCAAATCTCTCCGAGGGCTGCTTCTTGAGACAGCGAAGAATGACACCCTCCAGCTCCCCAGGAATATCAGGAACAATTTCGTTGAGCGGTGGCGGCTCAGCAAACTGGATCGCACGGATGCTTTGCACTTCCGGGGCATCGGGACGGTGGAACGGATGGCGTCCGCTGACCATCTCGTACAGGATCAGACCCATTGCGAAGATGTCACTCTGCACGCTGCTCTGGCCCGTCACGAACTGCTCGGGTGCCATGTAGGCGATAGTGCCGCCACGCGCGGTATACGTTGCCCCGGGAAGCGCAGCCATCGGCTCCATCGGAGCTGACGGGTCAAAGTTGACACTGTCCCGTTTCAGCTGCCGTGCAAGCCCAAAGTCGAGGATCTTGATAAGTCCACCGTCCGTCAGCATGACGTTTGCGGGCTTTAGATCACGATGAAAGATGCCGAGACTGTGCGCCGCCGCGAGACCATCCGCGATTTGCATTCCACTCGAGAGCACTAGCTGCGGATTTGCTGACCCTTCAGCGATTACCTTATCCAGAGATTTGCCCGGAATGTACTGCATCACAATGTAGGCTTCGTCGTCCGCTTCACCGACTTCATAGATCGCGCAGACGTTTGGGTGATCGATAGCCGAGGCGAGCCGGGCTTCGCGGAGCTGCGTGGTGCGCATTTGTTCGAGCGTCTGTGTGCCGCGCTTTAGCAACTTGATTACGACGGGGCGCTGAAGCAGGGTATCGTTGGCCAGAAAAACCACGCCGCTGCCGCCGGACCCGATTTTGCGAATCACCTCATACTGCTTGATCACGCGGCGCTTCATAAGGGCATTATTGCAGCTTGGCCCAACGCGATGTGTGAAACAGAGTCTTCGAAAGGCGGCGGACGCTGCCAGCACCTCAATCTAGGCCACCCTGAAAAGAAAGAGTGCATCACAATTTTGATACACCCAGTAACGCGGATTCCGAAGAGCTACGCGTGTCATTTGTAAACGCTGTCAAAGTAAGGAAAGACATGCCCGCCACAATACTTCTCATCGATGACAATGCTGTTCAGGCGGCGACTCGCCAGACGATTCTTAAGCGGGCGGGCTACTTCGTTATCGCTGTGCTGAGTCCTGAGCGCGCCCTTGAGCAGTTTCGCAACAATGAATTTCCCAGCCACATTGATCTCATCATCACGGACCATGTCATGCCGGGGATGAATGGAACAGATTTCGTCCGCAATGTTCGAGGATTTGAACCGCATGTGCCTGTGTTGGTTATTAGTGGACTGGTTGAAGCCGAGGAAGAGTACGCGGACCTCGATGTTCAGTTTCGCCTGAAGCCCTTATTGCCGGAGAATTTGTTGAACGCAGTACAAGAACTCACCTCAACCGCTGCTAAGTAGCGGGCGAGTCCTTCTTGCCTCTTCTAAGTCTGAGAGAATAGATAAGAAGGATTCGCTTTGATGCTGCATCCCATGCCGTCTTTCGGCAGCTTTTCACTTCTCATTGCACTTGCCCTTAGTGCTTACACCCTCTTTGCCGGAACTCTCGCCCTCTTTGCGATAGCGAAGAAGCGTTCGCTGGCCATTTCAGCAGAGCACCTTCTGGAAACATCAAGGCGTGCCGGCCTCGCCAGCTTCGTCGTTATCTCTTGCGCCGCGTTTGCGCTCATCTGGGCTGCGTTCACCAACGATTTCTCGGTGGACTATATACTCCATCACACGAACCGCGCCCTCAATCCGGCGTACAAGTTCTCCGCTCTCTGGTCAGGACAAGAAGGCTCGCTGCTGCTCTGGGCCTGGCTGCTTGCAGCCTATGGTTTTGTTTTGCGGCTGCGCCACAAAGTTGACGTAACCTTGAGCGCCTACGCATCAACGATTCTTGCTGCGGTGCAAACATTTTTCCTTCTGCTGATCACCTTCGCGACCCACCCGTTTTCCATCGTTCCCGGTGGTGTACCGCCAGCCGACGGTTTTGGACTCAATCCACTCCTGCAATATCCCGAGATGGTGATCCATCCGCCGATGCTCTACCTCGGCTATGTGGGCTTCTCTGTTCCGTTCGCATTCGCACTTGGCGCGCTGATGATGCGCTATCCGGGCGAGAAGTGGATTCACATCACCCGCCGCTGGACAATGGTGACCTGGCTGTTTCTCACGTGCGGCATCTGCTTAGGCATGCACTGGGCGTATGCCGTGCTCGGCTGGGGCGGCTACTGGGGCTGGGATCCAGTGGAGAATGCCAGCTTTCTGCCGTGGCTGACAGGGACCGCGTTTCTACACTCGGTCATGATGCAGGAAAAGCGTGGCATGATGAAGAGCTGGAACGTCTGGCTCATCTTCATTACATTTCTGCTCACGATACTTGGCACAAACCTGACGCGCTCCGGGCTGGTGAGTTCGGTCCATGCCTTTGCGCAGAGCTCCATCGGAAGCTGGTTCACGGGCTTCATGGTGCTCACCTTCGCAGTGTGCCTCTTCACTTTCTTCTATCAGCGTGACCATCTTCGCGCAGAAAATCGTCTTGAATCACTCGTTTCCCGCGAGTCAAGTTTCTTGTTCAACAATTTGGTTCTTCTCGCGGCATGCTTCACAGTTCTTTGGGGCACTTTGTTTCCTGTGCTGAGTGAATACGTTCAAGGCTCAAAGGTGACGATGGGTCCGCCGTTCTTCAATCGGGTGGCGATTCCCATTGGCCTGTTCCTCATCCTCCTCACAGGTATCGGGCCTCTCCTTCCATGGCGCTCGACCTCCCTTCGGGCGGTCCGGCGTAACTTTGTTCTTCCATGCATTGCCATCCTCGTCACAGCCGGCGCTCTGATGTTTGCAGGCGTCCGTCCCTGGCAGGATGATGAGCCAACATCCGGCGTCTATGCGCTGCTCTGCTTCTCACTCGGAGCAGGCGTCATTACCGCCATCGTTGCAGAGTTCCTCCGCGGTGCTGCGGTCGTTCGTGCACAAACCGGAAAGCATCTGCTAGCGTCGGCATTTTTGCTCACGCGCCGAAACACGCGCCGCTACGGCGGCTACCTGATTCACTTTGGCGTTGTCGTGATGTTCATTGGCCTGGCTGGTTCAGCATTCAATCAGTCGAAGGAAGTGGAGATGGGCTTTGGCGATTCGCTGCAGCTCGGCTCTCTTCGCATCGTTTGCCAAAGCTACTCGCAGGACTCAAACGCAAACTACGATACGGATTACGCGATCCTCGACGTCTCCCGTAACGGCAAAGCGATCACGCGCATGACGCCCGAGCGACGCTTCTACACAGCGAGCCAGCAGACATCGACTGTCGTCGCCATCCACTCCACATTAGCTCGGGACCTTTATGTTGTCTTCATGGGCCGCAATCCACAGACTGACCGTCCCATCATCAAGGTCTTCATCAACCCGCTGGTGAACTGGATATGGATCGGCGTCGGCATCATTGTCTTCGGAACCTTCATTGCATTGACGCCGCCTCTTACGCCTGCAACACGCAGAGTTGAGTTTCACGAGCGCAGCCGGATTGGCGGTCTGCCGTTACTCAAAGAGCCACTCGGGACCCTGGGGCAAGCAAAAGCCGCAGCCGTGGAGAGCGGACATGCCTAAGCGGCTGCTGCAGCTCCTTGGCGTTTGTGCACTTGCATTTACCATGCTCGGCGCAGGGACGCCCGCAACATCCTTCGACAAGATCGGCCACCAACTCATGTGCCAGTGTGGATGCGGCCAAGTGCTTCTGGAATGCAACCACGTTGGCTGTCCAGTGTCTGGCCCCATGATCGAGGAGTTGAAGGCCCAGATGGCTTCTGGGCTTGCAACAGGCGGCATCCTCGGCTGGTTTGTAAACAAGTATGGTCCCGTCGTACTCGCCGCCCCGATCCGAGGTGGCTTCGATAATGCTGCCTGGATCGTTCCCTTCGCAGTGTTCGGACTGGGCGTCGTCGCTGTCTTGATGCTCGCGCGCCTTTGGCGACAGCGCCATGCGACCTTGGCTTCGGCAAACAGGCATGAGACCACGGCGCCGCACATAAGCGATGCGTTTCGAGACCGCATTCGACAGGAAACAGATTTGCCGTAAACTGTTCGTAGCACAGATCGTCCAGCGATGAACCGCGTCGAGTTGCTCAAGATTCTCGTCGGTCAAGCCCGCCAGAATGGTTTCGAATTCCGGCGCTGGTACACATCGTGTCTCGGTTTGCCTTGGCTAAACGCGGAAGTAAGTTTTGCGGTGCTCGGCGCGCAGCGACGCTATTACGCCCTCCTCTTTTCGCATGACTTTGCAGGATGCTTCTGGAAGTCTGGCTCGGAAATTACATTCCAAGTGCCCACCAAGACATTCCAGCGCAGTATGCCAGATGGCTCTGTGGCCACCGTCACGCGCAAACCATTCACGCGCCGCAGTGCTCGCCGTGATGTTTGGCGTTATCACCTGCGCGAAATGGCTCTGGCCGAGGAACCACTGCGCTACATTCGGAAGTACTTAGCTGTCGCAGACGAGCTGGACGAAAATGACGGCGGCTCAGCCCCCACACCAGAAGCGGAGGCTAAGAGCCGGCCATCTCTTTGAGCGCCTTCTCCGAGGCTTTGCGCAGCTTCGGGACGGGATCAAGATCAAGGCAGCGCTTGTAGCTCTTCTGAGCCTCGTCAAATTTCCCGAGCTTTCGCGCAGCTTCGGCCAGTGCGAATTGAGCGTCGGGATCGTCGCCCGTGATGCTCACGGCGTCTTTCGCCCGCATATATGCAGCCCGATAATTGCCGTCATTCTGGTAGAAGCCGGCAACCTTCACATCTTCTTCTTCTTGTTCATCCGGCGTCTGGCGAGCAACGGGCGGCAGCTTCTTGCGGGCTCTCTTCGGAGCGGGAAGCGCATCCGGGTTGTTACTTCCGGCGGCGTCTTCGGGCGGCAAATTGCTATCAGCAGAGCTACTGGCACTGCTCGAGCTCGTAGATTCTCCAGAGCTTCCTGCATCCTTCAAAGGGCCATTGGGCGTCGTGCTAGTAGCGGGCTCACCCGGATAGGGAAAACGCTTCGCTGTGCTCTGGGCGGGCGTTTGGGAGTCAGTTGACGGGGCAGGCGTGTTCGGCACTTGCTGGGAGGACGGTGTGATCTCCGGTGTCTCGCCGGGATAAGGAAACCGCTTGGCTGCACTTGCTGCGCTTGCATCTGGAATTGGACAGGTTGAACTGCCGGTGACTGCACCCTTCGAGCGCGACGCGGAGTAAGTGCACGTCGTACCTTGTCCTTCGGGCCGAGTATCGATCGGATGCTGCGGCGTCGCTCCGGTATTCGGACTTTGCGCCGGGGAGACACCGGCACCCGCGAGCAATATTCCAATCGCAAGAAGAAGCGAGTATTTGCCATCGCGTCGCATGTTCCAATTAGACGATATCCAGCGAGCGGAAGATAGTCCAATGACTTTCGATCTTGCGTTTTCGCCGACCGAGAGAATCGAATGGGCCGAGCGGGTAGCCGAAGTTTGTTGAGCCCGAGTCCCTCTAGGCTGTCCTTCCGCAAACTGGTCGCCGTGTATCTAGCCAACTGCGATTGCATGAGTGAGACGTCGGCCAGCTGAACTCTTTCTGCAACCAAAACGAAGAGGAACAATTGCGTGTTTCAACGAAGGCCTCCAGCCTTACATGAGACGTGAGTTCCAGAGCGCAAGCTCGCTCTTTTGAGGGCGCACTTCTACACGCGACTGCGTGTCAAAAATCATTGTTGGCCGTTCCGTCGCTGAGAATTTCGGCCACTCCGGCAAGCCGGCCGCTTCCGGTGCATCACCTCGAATAAACGAAACCCACGCTGCATGCACCTGCTGAGCGAGATGAGCTTCCTCTTCGGCGTTGGCGATGTCCTTGTTCGGCTTGCTCCAAACCAGGCCAAGATCAGATGAGTGGTAAGCCTCGCCCGCGAACCTGCCGCTGCTGGGAGCGAAGTCTAACCGGTACATCCAGGCAGTTCCACCCGCAGTCACATGGGCATCGGCAACACGGATTGAGGGTACCCAGTACTCCTCTGCCGTCAGCGCGCGAATGCGCCGCTGTTCCTCGCTCATTCTCGGATAGATGTTCCGATAGCGAGCGAACACATCATCAAACGCATGAATCGTCATGTTGCCGAGATCGGCTGCCGTCGGGTCTTTCTGAGGATGCGGCCCAATGAATAACGCACTCTCGTCCCGATTTGTACCGATCAGCAGCCGCTTCCCTGTCGTCGTGCCTTGCGCAATACTCTCGATCGGCAAGCGCGGCAATAGTCTTCCGTCGATCTCGCACCGCAGTGGAAAGTGCTGGGGCCACGTGGCTGTAAACATTTCCTGCACGGCAACGAGCGACTCCGGTGGATCGACCTTCAATCCCGCAGTCGTTTCGCTACGCTGCTTCGTCCACAAATCGCCAAAGCCGGTCGCGATCGATGCCGCTACCATCTTCGGCCAAACACGCTCTGCGCCACCGCTTTCAGAGATCATCTGTTGAAACAGGGCCGCCGCTTCCGGCGTTCCCATCAGAATGTCCGTCAGCTTTGCTCCGGCGGACTCACCTCCAACCGTCACGCGCGCCGGGTCTCCACCAAATACAGCGATGTTCTCCTGCACCCACTGCAATGCCGCAATAAGATCGCGCAAGCCGTTGTTCCCTGAGCCCGCGTACCGCGCGCCAAGCAGTGGCTCAAGGTCCAGAAAGCCGAAGATACCCAGTCGGTAAGCGACGGTAACGACGACAATACCCTGGTTCGCGAACTCGCTTCCATCAAAGATCGGCGCGAAGGCGTGTCCTCCGGTAAATCCGCCACCATGTATCCACACGAAGACCGGGTGCGGCCCTTTGTCGGCGGGTGCCCAGACATTCACGTAGAGGCAATCCTCACTCTGCTTGAGCTTTGGCTCGCCAGGCTGCATCGCAGCCGCCGAAAATTGCAAAGCATCGCGTGTTCCAGTCCACGGCTTCAGCCGCATGGGAGGCTGGAAGCGCAACGCGCCAACCGGCGGCTGCGCGAAGGGTACGCCCCTGAAGATCCGAACGCCGTTTACTTCCTGCCCAACGAGAGATCCTTCTGGGGTCTTCACAACGATGCGAGAAATCGCGTCTTGCGCAAAGGAACATCTGCTCGCCAGCGCCGCCGCCGTGAAGACGCTCCGTTTCATGAAGTCGCGCCGGGAAGATGGGGAAGATCGCATTCAGCAGCCTCTGCTCGCGCCGTCGGCGCGGTCGCGTCATTCTAGCCCTTGTGCGCCCCGCTACACTAGAGTCGATGCGGGCTTTAGATTTGCAGTCTCAACTCGACGAGATCACAGCAAACACAAGGGACCTGGTGCAGCCTGAGCGGCTCGCTGCAACAGATGCAGCTATCCAGGACCTCTTCGCGACGGGCATTGAAGATCGCATCCTGCAAGCCGGAGCGCAGGCTCCTTCCTTCACGCTGAACGACGCCGTCACGGGCAAGCTCGTGAGGTCCGACGATCTTCTCGCACTCGGACGCGTCGTCCTCAAGATTTTTCGCGGTCGCTGGTGCCCCTACTGCATGACGGAACTCGAGGCCTGGCAGGCCTTGTATCCGCAGGCACGCGAATCTGGCGCGCTGCTCGTCGCACTCTCACCGCAGACGCGGCGACAGAATGATTTCGCCGCACAACAGCACCGTCTCACGTTTCCACTCCTCAGCGATCCTGGCGCTTCCGTGGCAGAAAAGTTCGGCGTCACGTATCTCTTGCCCAAGCCCATGCAGGACCACTACCGATCGATACTGGTAAATATTCCCTTTATCAATAGCGAGTCGTCTTGGCGTCTACCGCTGCCCGCAACCTTCGTGATTGCGCAGGATCGAAGCATTCTCTTCAGTGAAGCTCACGCGGATCACCGCGTCCGTCCCGACCCGCAGGACGTGCTGACGGCACTCCAAACTTAATCCTCGCTGAAGCGCAAGAGAGTCAGCTAAACCTTGCTCCACATATGCAAGTTGCACGCTGTTATCCTCGCTCGATGAAGCAGACAAGAAGTGCTCTCCTCGGCGTCTTTCTGATTACGCTGTTTGGCTGCACCCAGCAACAGTCTCACGCGCCAACCCCGAGCTATGCAACGCCGGCTAGCCCCGAGACGAAGTCTGCGATTGCATTTAAGGCGTCTGAGAGCTTCGACTTCTACCTTCTTAATCTTTCATGGTCGCCTGAGTTCTGCTCTACTCATCCGACGGCTACGGAGTGTGCAAAGCACGCGGCCTTTGTTCTGCACGGCCTATGGCCTGAGCGCACAGACGGCACCTATTCGGAAAACTGTTCGAATGCGCCCGGTCCTAATGACCCGGGCCGGTATGCAGATATCTACCAGGATCCAGGTCTTCTCAAACATGAGTGGCGCACCCACGGAACCTGCTCTGGACTTAGCCCGGACGCGTTCTTCACCGCGGCGCGAACTGCCTATCACAGCATTGTCGTTCCACCGAAGCTGGCCGAACTGTCCACTCAGATATCGCTCCCGCCGAGCCAGATCGCCGCGCTGTTTGAACAGAGCAATCCTGGCCTTGTGCCATCGAGCCTGGCCATAAGCTGCGGCAACAACTACCTCACTGCGGTCGAGGTATGCCTCGATAAGGATCTTCACGCAACTGCTTGCGGCGCGCTAAAGTCTTGCCGCGCCAACACGGTTCGCATCCCGAATCCTTAGAGCGCTGGGTGAATCAGGCTGCTTTCTCCAGAAGGTTGCGTTGTGCCAGAAGCTGTAGCAGCGCGACTTCCTCTTCATGGAGTGCACGCTGGTGCTTCGCAATCTCGCTGTCTAGTTCTTTCTTCGCCTGACCTTTATCTAACCCGCCTAGATAAGCTTCAAGCACCGCTGGATGGATGTACGCCTTGCGGCAAACCGCGGGCGTATTACCCAACTTTTCTGCAACCGCCTTGATAGCCGCAACCACGTTCTTCTTCGCTTGCGAGTCCGTATCAAACGGTTCCATGCCGCGTAGAAGATCGCATGCCAGAACCGTCCCGGCCCATGTTCGGAAATCCTTTGCGGTGAAATGCTGACCTGTAATTTCTTGCAGATACGTGTTCACATCGCTGGAGTCGATGGTGCGTGGCTCACCCTCTTCATCGACGTACTGGAACAGCTCGTGCCCTGGGAGCTCTTCACATCGGCGAATCACTTTTGCCAGCCGCGCGTCGCGCAGATCGACGGTGTGATGGACCCTACTCTTTCCTTGAAAGCTGAACGTCACTTGCGATCCGTGCACTTCCACGTGCTTCGTACGCATGGTTGTGAGGCCGTAGCTCTGATTTTCCTTCGCGTACTCTTCGTTACCCACACGAATGTGCGTCAGTTCCATAACCCCGACGACTGCTGCCAATACCTTTTCCTTTGGCAGGCCCTCGCGCTTCAAATCGATATCGACCTTCTTACGTATCAGCGGAAGAGCCTCGGCGAAGTGCAGCATCTTTTCGTACTTGTTGCCGTCACGCACTTCGCGCCACTTCGGGTGGTATCTGCTCTGCTTCCTCCCACGAGCATCCCGCCCGGTGCATTGCAGATGCCCGTTCGCCGATGGACATATCCAAACATCAGCCCACGCTGGAGGAATTACCAGTGACTTGATGCGGCCGAGTGTCTCTTTGTCCTTCACCGCCTTGCCGGACGCATCCACGTAGCGGAAGCTCTTCCCCACCTTGAGGCGGCGTAGCCCCGGCTTGGCATCTGTCACGTACCGGAGACCAGCCTCCTGCGCCGACTGCTGGGGCGTTTGCACGTCGACCACGTCTGAGCTGGATGTCTTCTCCGCTTTTTTCTTGCGGCTTAACCCGCCGCGCTGTGGGGTGGAGTGCATGGCCGTTCAGATGCGCCAAACCTCAGAAACGCTGGAGACTGATCACGTCTTGAGCGAGCCTGCTGCAAAGGTTTACAGGCTTATGAAGGTACCGGTGCTTTAATGTCAGCATGAGTGACACGACGATTCCCCTGACCCAGCGCCCCGCCTGGAAAGCACTGCAGAAGCATTACGCCGAAATCGGCAAGACCCATTTACGAGACTTGTTCGAGAGCGATCCCACGCGTGGCACTCGGATGTCTGCGGAAGTTGATGGCATCTTCCTCGATTTCTCCAAGAATCGCGCGAATGATGAGACCCTGAAGCTGCTCATTCAGCTTGCGAAAGAGTCTGGCCTTCGCGCGCGAGCCGAAGCAATGTTCAGCGGTGAAAAGATCAATATCACCGAAAACCGGGCGGTGCTGCATGTAGCTCTGCGCGCTCCCAAGGAAGAGCAGATTTTCGTTGACGGCGAAGACGTCGTTCCTGAGGTCCACAAGGTCCTGGACAAGATGGCCGCGTTTTCAGACCGTGTGCGTTCAGGCGAGTGGAAGGGCTACACGGGCAAGCGCATTAAGAACGTAATCAACGTCGGCATTGGCGGTTCCGATCTCGGTCCCGTGATGGCGTACGAGGCCCTCAAGCACTACTCGCAGCGTGATCTCACATTTCGCTTCGTGTCCAACGTTGACGGCACGGACTTTGCGGAAGCGGTCATTGATCTCGAGGCTGACGAGACGCTGTTTCTTGTGGCGTCGAAGACGTTCACCACTCTCGAAACGATGACCAACGCGCATAGCGCGCGCGACTGGTTCTTGAAGTCAGGTGCCGATGAAGCCGCGATCGCAAAACACTTCGTTGCCATATCCACCAATGAGAAAGAAGTCGCCAAGTTCGGCATTGACACGGCGAACATGTTCGGCTTCTGGGACTGGGTCGGCGGCCGCTACTCTATGGATTCCGCCATCGGCCTGAGCACAATGATTGCGATCGGGCCTGACAATTTTCACGCCATGCTGGACGGTTTCCACGCCATGGATGTGCACTACCGCACAACGCCGCTTGAGCAGAATCTTCCCGCCCTGATGGGCTTGCTCACGATCTGGTACACCGAATTCTTCGACGCGCAGACAGTAGCGGTGCTGCCATATGAGCAGTACCTAAAGCGCTTCCCGGCATACCTGCAGCAACTCACCATGGAATCCAACGGCAAGCACGTGACGCTAGAAGGTGAGACTGTCGATTACCAGACGGGTCCCATTTACTGGGGTGAACCCGGCACCAACGGCCAGCACAGTTTCTATCAGCTCATTCACCAGGGCACCCGTCTTATTCCCTGTGACTTTATCGGCTTCTGCAAGGGGCTCAATCCGCTAGGCCGACATCATGACATGCTGATGGCAAACGTCTTTGCGCAGGGTGAAGCACTCGCATTCGGAAAGACCGCGGAACAGGTACGAGCAGAGGGAACGCCCGAATGGCTGGTGCCGCACAAGGTGTTCGAGGGAAATCGTCCATCGAACACGATTCTCGTTGAAGAACTCACACCAAAAGCCCTCGGCCAACTCATCGCCCTCTACGAGCACTCCGTGTTCACGCAGGGTGTGATCTGGGACATCGACTCCTTCGATCAGTGGGGCGTCGAGCTGGGCAAGGTTTTGGCGCAACGCATCATTCCCGAACTCGAAGATAAGAGCGGTGAGCTGAAGCACGACAGTTCCACCAACAACCTGATCATTCGCTATCGAAACGGCAGGTAATCTCCGTCCCATCAAAAATGCGAGGCGCCTCTGCCTTGCTGGGCTTCTAATGTGCGTTTATCGTAGACAAAGAACGACAATCGCCCAGAGTTGCAGATCACTATGTCATTGACCTCCACCACAAATTCACTTGAGACGTCCGAGTCCGCCAATAAGAAGCTTTCACCTGCTACCGCCTTAGAGGTCTACACAGGCGATCCAAATTTCATGGCCTCGCTTGCCCGCGGTCTGGTCGTGATCCAGGCCTTCACTCCACAGTCACCGCAGATGACGATTTCGCAACTCAGCGTGCGTACAGGCTTGTCACGCGCGGCGGTACGTCGCTGCCTGTACACACTCTGCAAATTGGGATTTGCGGGAACGGATGAGGCACAACGTTATTCGCTGCGTCCGAAGATGCTCACACTCGCTAATACTTATACGGCGTCGAGCACGCTCGCGACCGCGGCACAATCCATTCTGGAGCGAATGTCAGCGCTGCTGGGCGAGTCTTTTTCGGTCGCAACATTGGACGGCGAAGACATCGTCTACATCGCTCGCACGAGCGTGACGAGAGTCATGTCGGTTGACCTGCATGTCGGCTCGCGCCTGCCGGCGTTTTGTACGAGCATGGGCCGCGTGCTTCTGGCCTATCTTCCGCAGGATCAGTTGGAGCAATACCTAATGCGCGCAACATTCACTCAGTACACGCCGCGCACGATGACATCCGCAGACAAGCTGCGCTTGGCGCTCCGCAACGTCCGCCGCAATGGCTATGCCCTTTGCGACCAGGAATTCGAAGTGGGTCTTCGCTCGCTGGCAGTTCCCGTACAGGCACCAAACGGCCGCGTGATCGCTACAGTGAACATAAGCGGGCACGCCCCACGCATGCCTATGCTCGAAATGCAGACCCGGTATCTTTCGCATCTGCGCGCCGCTGCGACGGAATTGAGTGCCTTCCTGCGCTAGCTTTCCTGGCCAGCTGCTGCTTACGCGGCGCACGGTGTCCTGAACTGCTTGGTAGGATCGCCGTACAACGATCATGGCAACGACAATCTCTTGCATAGCGCTACGGTAATCTTGATCCTTTCCAATTTCATGCTTCGTGATCTGGCCGGGAGCCTGGCCGCCGTTGTTGTTTTTTCCCTAGTTCTCTTCAGCCCCGGCTATCTCGTCGCTTTCTGCACGAATGTCTTCGGCTTTCGGAACATGCCGTTCTCGCAGCGTTCGCTGTGGGCTGTTGCCTCTTCTTTCTGCGTCTCGCCGATTGCCGCACACCTAGCGGGACGCGCCTATGGTCTGACAGGTATCTGCTGGCTCTTCGGCGTGGTGGGTGTTGCAATTCTGCCGCTGCTCTTAAGGCGAAGCGGGCTTTCCGATTGGCCATATCGGGACAGGTTGATATCCGCAGGCGTCGTTGCAGGTTGGACAGTCTTCGTGCTGCTCATGCTCGTCGACCTGCAGATCGGTCACAAGCTCTACTACAGCGTAGTGATGGCGGACCAAAGCTACCGCATCGCTTTCACTGACGCTGTGGTGCGGACCGGCATTCCGCCGGCCAATCCGCTATATTTTGCAGGCTCACCAGCACCAATGCGTTACTACTACTTCTGGTACGTGCTGTGCGCCGCAGTGGTGAAGCTCGGGCACGTGTCCGCACGCCAATCATTCATCGCCAGCAGCGTTTGGGCAGGCTTCGGCTTGATCGCCGCGGTTCGACTGTACGCCTCTGCATTCTTCCGCTGGACTCGCAAAACAACTTGGATCGCTCTTGCGCTTCTCCTCGTCACCGGAGCCGATCTGCTTCCAGCGCTCGGAAATCTCTTCCTGCAGTCTTCCGTGAACGGCGATACCGAGTGGTGGTCCGTCGACCCGATCGATGCGTGGCCGGACTCGCTGCTGTGGGTGCCTCATCACGTTGCAAGCGTCTTGTGCTGCCTCTTCGCGTTCCTGCTTCTCTGGCGGCTTCTTCACAGTGAAAAGCGCGAGAATCAGTTCACGACACTCATGCTGGCAGGCGCCGCCTGCGCCAGTGCATTCGGCCTGTCGGTTTACGTCACGCTTGGCTTCGCTCTACTTATGTTGGTATGGCTCTGCCGTTGCTACTTGCGCCGAGACCCTTTTCGTCAGCCTTGGCTGACGCGACTGATCATCACAGCTTGCCTTAGCCTGATTCTCCTCATTCCGTTCCTCAAGGAGCTGCTCAGCTGGTCCGCGCATTCAGCCTCTAACGAAGCCATAGCTACTCCCACAGCAAAGCACCTCCTCTGGTTCAGTGTCCGACCGATGATCGACTCGGGATTAATCACCTCACTTCCTGCATTCGCGACCTGGAATCACTCGCATCCCGTCCTGTTCGATCAAGCCGTTCGGCTGCTGCTGTTGATTCCTGGACTCGCGATGGAACTGGGCCTTTATGGCGCAGTGCTTTTCTTCCTGCTGCAAGCGTTGCGCCGCAAGGAAGCCGTGCCGCGCGATGAGGCTCGCGACGCAGCGCTCTTTCTCTGCATCGCTGGATTGCTGCTGACCATGTTCGTCAGCTCGTCGGTCATTTCGAACAATGACTTCGGCTATCGCGCCGTCATGCTGCCGCAATTCTTTCTCACTTTACTGACAGCTGATGTCCTGCATTCCTGGTGGACATCCGCGAACCAGCCCAGCGTAAGACCAACCGTTTTCAGGCGCAGACTAGTAATGAGCCTGCTTGTGCTGGGAATCGCAGGCTCGGTGTACTGGGCAGTGCTTCTACGCGGTTGGTTGCCCATCGAAACCGCGCAAGCATCCGGTGGATTTCAAGAGTCTCCAGCCGACGCGTTTCAAGTTCGCGAGGCGTTTGGCCGCCTCAATCGAGTCTCATCGACAAACGCAGTGGTGGCATTTCGGGATATGGACCTCGACGCTGAACGAAGAGATATGGAGGTCATGACGCCGACCGAGTACTTCCAGCGCATGCTTGTGATGGACGCAGGACGCCAGCTTTTGAATGCAGAACCGAAATGCGCAACGCACTTCGGTGGTGATCCAACGGCTTGCGCGAAAATCAAGAAAAATATGCTTGAGCTATATGCAACGCCATCACCTTCCAAAGCGTGGGCGCAAGACTACTGCCAACAGCTAGGTGTGCATTACCTCCTTTTGACTATCCGTGATCCAGCTTGGACTCATCCATCAGGCTGGTCTGCGAGTCTTCCCGTGGTTGTCGAAGAGCCTCGTTTGAAGATCATGCAGTGTGATTTTTCACTCACACGTTGATCGGCTGTCTCGACGCGCTAAGCTGCTCAATCACCATCCACCACAACCTGCTTTGATGTCACTGCAAGAGCAGCTTTGCGCCTCGTGCGTTTGAGCAAAGCCTGGAAAGAACATGTAAACCTTCAAGCCATCGTCACCGACCAACATGCCGGAAGTTGTAGAAGTATGAGCAACTTCGAGAGACGAAAAGGGTTAGTTCTACATACAGTAATCAGTTTGTGACTTTGGTACCGTATTTCATCGTTGGGAAACATAGACTCGCGGTAAAATCGACCAGACCGCCACACCGTAAGGAAGACGCCATTCAGACCTTAGCCCCTAAGATCTCCGAATTCGACGCACCCGTTCGGCATCGCGGCCCCATCGCTTCAGTTCTTCGGACCTTTCTTCCGCTTCCTGCGTTTCTTAGCGGAACGGTCCTCCTGGCGTTTGCCATCCGCATCATCGTTGTTGCTTGCCTGCTGAGCAATGCGCCTTCGCACACGATTAACTACAACGACTTCGGTTGGGAAAGCTGGGAGATGGGCTGGGTTGCCCGTAGCCTGGTCACCGGCCATGGCTTCAGCTCGCCTTTTCTCCCGATGACTGGACCGACGGCGTTGGTTCCGCCACTCTACCCATATATCCTCGGCGGCATCTTCCACTTCTTTGGCGTGAACACGGTCAAGGTAACGTTTGCTGTGCTTGGCTTCAACAGCTTATGCTCCGCGCTGACTTGCATTCCGATGTATTTCCTGGCCTTGAACTCGCTGAATCGCCGGGCAGCACGCATTGCTTCGGTAGCCTGGGCCGTCTATCCATTTGCTATTTACTTTGCCGCCGACCGCGTCTGGGACTACGCGCTCACGGGGCTTTTATTTACTTGCTGCCTATTGATCGCGCAAAAGCTCCACTTGCGTGGACCGCTCGCCTGGGCCGGCTTTGGCCTGCTTTATGGCTTGGCCGTGATGTCGAACCCGTCGGTCGCCGCTATTCTGCCCATCCTCCTCATTGTCGCGGTGATCAAGACCAAGCAGACGTCCAGAGCATGGTTGGCTAAGGGCGTTATCGCGTGCCTCGCCTTTGGTGCTGCATGTGCCCCATGGGCGGTGCGTAACGAACGAGTGATGCATGCAAACTTCTTCGTTCGGGACGGCTTCTGGCTGGAGTTTTACGCCGGCAACAATGGCGACACTTCCGAATCGAATTCTGCGTCGGCACACCCCGCGAGCAATCCAGTCGAGATGGCGAAGTACCAGAAGGAAGGCGAGATCGCCTACATGGCCGAGAAGCGCCAGCTTTCTATCGATTTCGTAAAGCAGCATCCAGGGTTCTTCGTGGTGGCAACCGGTCGCCGTATTCTTCGCTTCTGGACAGGCTTCTGGTCCTTCCGGCCTCACTATCTCAAGTACGAGCCTTTCGATCTACCGAACGTGCCGTTCTGCCTGTTCCTGTTGTTCTTTATGGCAAAGGGGATTGCGCGGTGGTGGAGGAAGGACCGTGCAGGCATCCTTCCTTACATACTGGCCGTGCTCGTCTTCCCTATTCCTTACTACGTCACCCATAGCTCCATGGATTACCGGCAGCCGATTGAGCCGCTGATCATTCTCCTGGTCACGGTTGGTCTCTTCGGCACGCAGTCCAAGAAGGCTTCGGTTGTTCTGCAACAGGAATGCTACGCAGAAGCTGACGCCGTTCTCGTCTAACAGGCTCTAAAAGAGCGCTCAGTCGTCATCGTCTTTGTCCTTGTGTCGATGCTTCACGAGGAGCATCGGTGGAGGCGCTACATTTCCCTTCGCATCCTCCCAGAGAATCAGATTGAGTTTGTCACTGTCAGCTCGATCAGCATGGCGAAAATCCATTTTGCCGGATTCCGCAGATCCGGGAGCAGTCGGCTTATTTGCCATGTAGATGAGCCCGTTTTCTCGATTGGACGCGTCAGCAGTGAAGGCCGGCTGATCGCCAGGGCCTGAAAACAAGCTGCTGATCATCGTGGCAAAGGCATCGTTGTTATTCATCGGTGGCGCTCCGAGCAGCGTCTCCATGGTACGCACCACGCTGACCGTGGAGTAGAAGCGGCTATCCACAAATGCGCCTTTGCCCTCCGGCGCATGTGGTGCGTATTTGCTGACGACGAGCGCTATGGAGCGATGTGCGTCGACATGATCGCCGCCATTCTGCGCATCGTCCTCAAGAATGAAGAACGCCGTATCCTCCCAGAATGCAGAATGCGAGATCGCTTCGACAGCTCGGCCGATGGCCAGGTCGTTATCCGCGATCGAAGATTTCGGCGTTGGTCCGCCCACACGGGTTCCCTCGGTGTGGTCGTTGGGAAGCCGAAGCTGAATGAAGTTCGGCATCGTGTCATTACCCTCGATACGATCACGCTTCCATTGATCGAGATGCCGTAGAAAGACGTTGACACGAAGCTGGTCCGGCACGCGCAGGTTGAAGTCCGGGGCTTCTACTGCAAAGTGGCCCACCAGCTCCGGTTTGGTGGCGATGTTGCTGGCCAGTCGCGGAATCGCCCATGGCCATTGATTCTTGCCCCCGCCCCATTCCACCGGCAGCGCCTCGCCGGGGCCGATGGAGGGACTCCGGCAAAGCCGCTCTCCGCCTGACATTGCGCCCAGCTGCGGGTTCGCCGCAAGTTTCGGTGCGTTCTTATCCGTGCAGAAGATCGAAGAGATGTATTCACCGAAGTGGTACACCGTCTTTCCGTGCGCCGCAAAGTTTGTCCATAGATAGCCACTCGCCGGCTCGTTGACGTCAGGGATGTGCTGGGCAAGTGGATACCCCTCCGCCACCATGCCTTCATAGTCATAGGAGCGCTGCTCATTTCGATAGTTCTGCTGCCACGTCTTCTCCAAATAATCTGTGCCGATGGCGGCGTTCGACCATACGTGTCCCTGGCCGGAGACTTCGCCGGAATCGAAGAAGTTGTCTAACACGCCAAACTGAAGCGCCAGCTTGTGTTGATTTGGAGTAATTGATTCTCCGTACATCGTGAGCGCTGGATCGCCATTCCCGACTGGTTTGCCATCTACGGCCAAATCACCAAAGAGCTGATCGTACGTGCGATTTTCCTTGATGATGTAAATCACGTGTTTGATCGGGTTATGCCCGCTCACAAACGCGAGAGTGTCTTGCGCCGCACGCATTCGGTTCGCAACCAACACCTCTTGGGTTGTTGCTTTGAGGTTCGCCTCAACACTTTGTTCATCGACGGCGCCCAGCGAGCCGTACAACAAGGTGGGAGCGTAGGTAAACGACCGCCTGAAGCTGCTGATGGGGCCGGTCAGCTCCGTCTGCCGTGGCGCGTAATTGTTGGGTCCTGTTCCCTTGCCCTTCGCTGTGGCGATATAAAGCTTTCCGCCGGCAGAAGCAAGCGCAACCGGCATCCACTCGGTGGGAATAAAGCCCACCGGCTCCTCCATGCCCCTGCCTTTCGCCATCGACCGCAGCTTATGCGTCTCAAGCACGGCAACCGCATTCGATCCCATGTTCGCGACATAAAGGCGCGAACCGTCCGCGCTCTCTGCCACAGCATTTGGCTCCGCGCCAAAATAGCTTTGGCCCGGAAGACGCGTATCAAAGTAGCCTGCGACCGCGAGCTCCGGTGCGCCGTGTTTGCCAATCCGAATCGCCGCTACAGCATCCCGGTTCGAAAGGGTCACAAACAACATCGCGGATTTCTCATCGAGCAGCAGAGCGCAAGGGTGTGTCCCCGGAGCCGTTGGCGACTTTGGCTTCAACAGCACAGCGCGGCGAACAACAGACCGTTTGACCAGATCAAGCTCAGCCACTTCACTGGCGTTCCACAAAGCCACAAATGCTCGCGTTCCATCGCGAGACACAGCCAGCGCGATGGGATAGGTGGAGGGGACGGCATCCGACTCGGCAAGGTCGAACCTGTACTCCACCGATCCGGTGTCTGCGTTCATCAGCGCGACCGTATCGGAAAGGTTCTCCGCAACCAGAAGTTCGCGTCTACCTGGAACGATAGAAATCGCCGCAGAGTAGGGGACACCTTTGCTGCTGCCAAGGTGTCCCAGATTCGTGTAATGCCCCGGCGATAACGAAATTGCGGGCAGTTTGAAAAAGCGTTCCGGTGTCGGCACGCCGCCCGAGAAACCATACACCGCCACGCCGCTGCCCGTTGAGTTTGCTTGGCTTACCGCGGGATCGCTCAAGGACGCCATGCTCGCGTAGAGGTGCGTCCCATCTGGACTAAACGCCAGGCCCGAGAAGAGCGTTTGCTGTGACTTCAGGAAGGTGCGAGCATCCGGAAAGTCACGGACGCCGCCGTCTTTGCTGTCGAGCACGCTCAGTGACTGCATGTAGCCCGACTCAAAGGTACCGTAACCGGCGTTGATCGAAGCTATCCATCGGCCATCAGGTGAAACAGCGAGAGACATGGGAAGGCTGTTCACCCTCTGCGGATCTCCGGGAACAGGCTCGTTCAACGCGTGTCCATCAGGAAGTTGGATCACCTTCAGCGGTTGTGCCTCCTGGGCAAACCCTCGGATCATGCAAATTGAAGCAATGCTGCATGCAACAAAGGTTGCAAGATGTCGAAGACTCCGTCCGCTTACAAAACTGTTACACCCGTACATGTCCACCCCCACGTATGGTCATAACTGTAGTTCACTTACGAGGTTGCCGATTCAAATGAGTCCAGTCATTGCACCAATCGCTTCAGAAATTACGACAGAAAACCCCACCGGTTCCCTTCGTTCATCCGCAGATCAGACCGTTCAAAAAATCAAGCAAGACCTGCGCATGGGCCGTGAGCATCAGGAAGGTCGCATCAATTGGATCACCACGATCTTTATGGGTGCCTTTCACGTTGGGGCGATCGCGGCTCTCTTCTTCTTCTCGTGGAAGAACCTTGCCGTGGCGGCTGTGATGTATTTCTTAGCGATCAATGTCGGCATCGGCATGTGCTACCACCGCTTGTTGACGCATCGCGGATATCGCGTCAACCGCTGGCTCGAAGCATTCCTCAGCGGCTGCGGAACGCTGGCGCTTGAGGGTGGCCCGATTTTCTGGGTAGCCACGCATCGCGTCCATCATCAGAATTCTGACCACGAAGGCGACCCGCACACCCCGCACGACGGAACTTGGTGGGCTCACGCGGGCTGGATCCTTTCAGGCCGTGCGCTTCACTCGGAAACAGCTCTGCTGGGCCGCTACGCTCCCGACCTTACTCGCAATCCAATTCAGGTTTGGCTCTCGAAGTATCACTGGCTCCCACTCACCATCGCCGGTGTTCTGCAGGCGATCCTTGGTGCTGCGGTGGCGCCGCAAGGGCACCGCGTGATTGGTGCAGTGAGCATGGTTCTTTGGGGCACATTCCTGCGCACCACATTGGGCTTGCATGCCACGTGGCTGGTGAACTCAGCAACGCACCTCTTTGGTAGCCGCCGCTTCGAAACCAAGGATGATTCCCGCAATTCTTGGTGGGTCGCCCTGCTAACCGGTGGCGAAGGATGGCACAACAACCACCATGCCCATCCCGTAAGTGCCCGTCACGGGCTTACCTGGTATGAGTTCGACATCAACTATTACGGCATCTGGTTGCTGGAAAAAGTGGGCCTAGCGAAGAAGGTGCAGATCGCGAAGTTCGATCCGCTCAACCCAAAACCTGCTGGCATCTAGTAACGAATTGTTAGGAACAACAGGGGCCGTCTCACGACGGCCCTTTGCTTTGCCTTCTGAGTCCCATCCCAGCTGCCGCAGTCTAGCCCGCTATACTTGCCACGAGATATGAACCTCACTCGACGACGTGGTGCTATCGCGTTTTTCATCACGCTGGGTGTCTGTCTCACAGCGCTGGCTGTCACGCTCAACATCACCTGGATACATCACAACGGCCGCCGCCTGGCAATCGATTTGGTTGGGGTCATCCTCTTCGGCATCCTCATCGCGGGAGTTGTGCTGAACACTGTTTTCCTGGTCAGAGAGATACGTCGCAACGAGCAGCAGGATTCCTTCCTCAACGCGGTCACGCATGAGCTAAAGACGCCAATCGCAAGTATCCGCCTCTATCTGGACACGCTCCAGCGCCGGACGGTTGATGAGCCGCAACGGAAAAAGTTCTACAACATCATGCGGTCCGACACGGACCGACTCCTGAATACCGTTGAGCAAGTGCTGAAAGCCGGCGAACTTGGCCAACGTGATCGCGACCGTCGCCGAACAAGAGTGGAGCTTCACCCGCTTGTTGCGGAATGCGTTGCCACCGTTTGTTCGCGGCATCATCTCGGGCCGGATGAGATCAATCTGCTGGACGTGCCCGGCAGAGTTCGGTTGTTCGTCATGGGAAACGTGGAAGACTTGCGTACAGCAATCTCAAACCTGCTAGATAACGCCGTGAAGTACTCTCCGAATGGCGTGCAAGTGACCTGCCGGCTCGCGATCGAGCATTACACCTGGGTAACGCTTTCCATTCGAGACCAGGGCCTCGGCATACAGCCACGCGAGTTGAAGCGAATCTTCAACCGCTTTTACCGTTCTTCTTCCATGGATCGCATCAAAATCAAAGGAACCGGACTCGGCTTGTTCCTCGTGAGAACAATCGCGCAGCAACATGGTGGCGATGTCCGCGCGATCAGCGAAGGTCTGAATAAAGGATCAACGATGCTTCTCCGTTTACCTCTCGCCATCGGAGCGGCTTCGCCCGGCAATACCGCGACGTAAGGATGTACGACGATGAGCTCTGAACCTCTAATAGCTGTTGTCGAAGATGAAGAGCATCTCGCGCAAGGTCTCATCTTCAATCTTGAAGCTGAGGGGTACCGTGTCCATCACGAAGCGGACGGCACAAGTGCGCAGCAATGGCTCCTGAGCCAGGTGGAGCATCCTGCAGCCATCCTGATGGATGTAATGCTTCCCGGTTGCGACGGCTTTTCCATTGTCAAAGCCATGCGTCACGCGGGCCAGTACACACCGGTGCTGATGCTCACTGCACGTGGACGCAGTGAAGATGTCGTAGAGGGGTTTGCGGCAGGGGCGGATGATTATCTTCCCAAGCCATTTGATTTGAACGTGCTGTTTGCAAGGCTGAGTGCCCTGCTCCGACGCAGTCATTGGCAAAAACAGCAAACGGTCGCAACATTCGCGGATGAGAACCAATCGAACAGAAAATCAACGACGGCGATCTCCCTGGCCGGCCGCACCATCGATCTGGATGACCTGAAGATCCACACACCAGACAAGGTGATTCACCTGACCGTCATGGAAGCAGAACTGCTTCGCTATTTGCTGGACCGGCCCGGCAAGATCGTAGCTCGCAAGGAGATTCTTGAGAACGTGTGGCGCGTGCATGAGGATACCGATACCCGCGCTATCGACAACTTCATCGTTCGATTGCGACGGTACCTGGAACCTAATCCTGCGAATCCCGTGCACCTGCTTAGCGTGCGCGGCATCGGCTACCGCTTCATCGCCGAAGCTTGACGAAAGCATCTGCGGTCGCGCCGGAGCTTCGTCGCAACTGCTATCACGACAGCACCGCAGGATACACTCAGACCATCCGCATTTGGACGCGGCTCCATCGTGCGCATTTTCACTCGCTACATTCTTCGGGAAGTGCTCGCGTACGCGCTGCTTGGTGGAGTGCTGTTCACCTTCATCCTCTTCATGCGGTACCTGCTTGCGCTAATGGAACTGGCCGTGCGTGGCGCGGCGTCCTTCGGCGACATTGTTCTGCTTATCGGTTATCTGCTGCCGAACTTCCTCACGCTCACGATTCCCATGGCTGTCCTTATCGGCATCCTGCTTGGCTTGAGCAGGCTTGCTGCCGATAGCGAGGTCACGGCAATGCGCGCCAGTGGCGTAGGTGTCGTGTCATTCGTCAGGATCGTCGGCATCATGGCGGTCTTCTTCTGGGCCGTAGGCCTTTTCAACTCCCTCTACGTGGCTCCGAGAGGCGCAGCGGCGCTCTTGCGTTATGAGGAAGCAGCCAAGACGAATCAAGCCACTGTTAGCGTTCAGCCGCGTGTTTTCTACGAAGACTTCAAAAACTACGTCCTGTATGTCCAGGATGTTCTACCGGGCACGGGTGCCTCGCTCTGGAAGCACGTTTTTCTGGCAGATCTAACCCAATCTGCAAGCCCCCGTATTATCACGGCGGGCGAAGCGCTTGTGCTCAACGGCGGCGGACCGACACTACGCATGGAGCTTACCAACGGATCGCGGCACGACATCGAAGCCAACAATCCGAATCAGTACAACATCTCCACGTTCACCGCCACAGAGCTTCCGATTCAAACCGGGCAGCAGGAAGAAGACTCGCACATCACGCGCCGCGATACTCCACTTCAGGCGCTATCCACCCGAGAGTTGTGGAGTCTCGCACATAACGCGCCGGATAAGCGGACGTACGAGATTGAGCTTCACCGGCGTATCGCGTTCCCCGCGGCCTGCCTGGTGCTGATGCTGGTCGGCGTTCCACTCGGCCTTTCTTCCAAGCGCGGGGGCAAGTCTACCGGCTTCGTCGTCACGCTGATTCTGGTACTGCTGTATTACATCCTGTCGTACGTCGGCATGGCGCTCGCCCGGCAAGGCAAGCTGCCAGCGTTCGCAGGCGTCTGGGGAGCCAACATCATCTTTGGCGTTGCCGGCATTTTTCTCATTCAGCAATTGTCGCGCGGGGGCCTTGCTCTCAACCTCTTCTCGAACGCCGGATTGGCGCTGCGAAAGATTTCCGCGCGTCTGAGGAACGAGAGAACAACCAGGGAACACCGCGAAGGTCTGGGCGCACCGGTTCAACAGCTTCGACGTGTGCTTCGCAGTCGTTTCCCACTCATCATCGATGAATACGTCATGGGCAGCTTCCTTCGCAGTTTTGCACTCGTCCTGGTCTCGCTGTGCGCGCTGTTCCTTATCTTCACGTTCTTCGAACTGATAGGCGACATCATCCGCTATCGCACACCTCTGGTCACCGTCGGCGAATACCTCCTGAACCTTATCCCTTTCATCCTCTACAATGTCACCCCGCTGTGTTCCCTCCTGGCTGTTCTTATTACCTTCGGAGCGCTCAGCCGCACAAGCGAGCTCACCGCAATGAAGGCGACGGGGATCAGCTTGTATCGCGTGGCCGCGCCCGTGCTGCTGGTTGCCGCCATGCTGTCAGTCAGCCTCTTCGCATTCGACGAAGGCTACCTCCCGGCAGCAAATCGACGGCAGGAGGCGCTGCGTTCCGTCATCAAAGGCAAGCCTGCGCAAACCTTCGAGCGCCCGGATCGCAAGTGGATCTCCGGCCAGAGCTTCCGCAACGGTGAACCCGCACGGATCTTCTACTACCAGTTCTTCGACCCTGACAAAGACGTATTCGCCAACCTGACTGTCTTCGAGTTTGAGCCCGGCTCGTTTCAGCTCACACGTCGCATCTTTGCCACCAGTGCGCATTGGGACGATCACGTGAACCGCTGGGTGATGGAGAACGGCTGGCAACGCACCTTCAACAAGGAAACGATTTCCAGCTATCAGACGTTTACCGTGAGCACCTTTCCGGAGATCCGTGAGCAGCCTGGGTATTTCAAGAAGGAATTTCGGCCTTCGCAGGAGATGTCTTACAGCGAGCTGGCGAGATACATCACTGACCTCAAGCAGAGCGGCTTCGACACCGTACGGCTACGCGTTCAACTCAATCACAAGTTGGCCTACCCGCTGATTACGCTGGTGATGGCGATACTAGCCCTACCCTTTGCGCTCTCCGCAGGCAAACGCAGCAGCCTCGCGGGCGTCGGAGCAGCCTTGGCCATTGCGATTACCTACTGGGTGATCGCGGGAGTCTTTGAGAATCTTGGCGCTGTGAATTCGCTGCCGGCAGCGATGGCGGCGTGGTCACCGGATCTGCTCTTTGCCATGCTGGGCGGCTACTTATTCCTTCGCGTTCCCACCTAGCCGAAAGATGCTCGAGGGCGTCAGGGAAGCTACACTGGAAGACACATGAACATCCGCTCTTTCAGCTTCTTCCTGCTTCCTCTGGTTCCGACAGTCGCCCTTTGCGCCACAGCTCAAACGGCAACAAAGCCGCTCGTTCGGCGCTCGACCACCGCAACGCATAGGCCTGCGACTTCGTCAGCGTGCGTAAAGCTTCCCACCCTCTCTCCAAAGATCCCAGCGGTCGGCACCGGAACGCCCTGCGCCAAGACGCTGTACACCATCTCGTCGTCTGTCGTCGGACTCAGCCCTATGCTTTCTGCACCACTTCGCGAAAACCTTGAGAAACTCAACCAGAGCTTCACATTGAGCTACATCGATACGAAGGTTGGCACCGGAGACCTGGCGCAGCCGAAGAAGTATTACACCGTGAACTACACCGGCTACCTGGCGGACGGCACGAAGTTTGACTCCTCACTCGACCGCAAAGAGCCGATCACGTTTCCGTATGGGGCGCACAATGTGATCCAAGATCGGAAGAGCGTCGTGTAGGGAAAGAGTGTAG
>CAJCIP010000005.1 GCA_903970445.1 Verrucomicrobia bacterium Tous-C9LFEB
AAGCTCGACTACCACTACCGCAACATCACCCCCGGCCGCGACTTTGGCTGGACCGTCCTCGCCGACATTCGTAACGCGGTCGAGGGCGAGCTGTGCCCTGTCTGCCCGGCCGAGGCAGGTCACACCCTCCGTATCGGCAAAGCAGTCGAGATCGGCCATATCTTCAAGCTCGGGTACCGCTACGCCGACGCCCTCGGCGCCAAGGTGCTCGACCCGAACGGCAGGGAGGTCACCCTGATCATGGGCTCCTACGGTATCGGTATCGAGCGCATCCTTACCGCTGCTATTGAATCCTCTGCAGCAGCTTTTAAGACACGCTTTCCAGCTACAGAAGCTGCGGGGGAGCAGTACGCCTTGCCCTCGTCCATTTCACCGTTTGAAGTTGTTGTGACGATTACCAACACGAAGGAAGCTCAATTGCTCTCTGCGGGCGAGGCGCTTGCGCTTGAACTGTACGGCGCCGGTATTGACGTGCTGCTCGATGATCGCGATGAGCGAGCCGGCGTGAAGTTCAAGGACGCTGATTTGATCGGTGTGCCCTACCGCATCAATCTCGGCAAGAAGCTTGCGGAGAACACGGTGGAACTGGTGGACCGTCTGAACCAGATAACACTCGATCTCCCACTCGAATCAGTCTGCGCTCACCTGAAATCGATACTTGCTGCGTCAAAAAGCTAGCATCATCAGCGCAACACCTGTCTACGTTCTTTCCGTCTACTGTTTCTCTCTATGGCATATCGCGTAAAACTCGGTTCACGCGGAGGCTCCGCCCTGTGGCGCTTCTTTCGCGGCGTCCTGCTGCTGGCACTCATTTGCGTCGTGATTGGCGCAGTGATCTTTTTCTCCTACTACAAGCACTACGAAGGCCTGGTAGATGAGCGTCTGGCGCAGGGACCACTCTTCGCTTCTGTCGCGCAAATCTACGCTGCACCGCAAGAGGTACGGCCTGGTCAGCAGCGTTCACTGGATGAGATTGCTTCTCTGCTCCGGCACGCCGGATACAACACGAATCCGCAGCTAGGCACCTACCAGCTTCGCGGGAGTGAGATGTACATCAAGCCTGGCCCGCAAAGCTATCTCGCCATGGACGGCGCAACGGTTGCTGTATCCGGAGATGTCATCCAAACAGTGACCGCCGACAACGGTGCGGCTCTCGCCGGCTACAAGCTGGAACCACAGCTCATCACCGCGTTATCCGAAGACAAGAATCGCACCAAGCGTCGTTTGGTCACTTACAACCAGATACCGCCGCGCATGGTCCAGGCCATCGTTGCGATAGAAGACCATCGCTTCTTCGAACACTCCGGCGTGAATTACGTCCGTCTCGCAAAATGCGTCGTCGAAGATCTGGCAACGCACCACAAGGAGTGCGGTGGATCCACTCTGACGATGCAGCTTGCACGCGGATTTTTCCTCAGCCCCGCCAAAACGCTGCACCGCAAGATTGAAGAAATCATGATCACGTACCAGCTCGAATCGCGCTTCAACAAAGAGCAAATCTTCGAGATGTACGCAAACCAGATCAACATTGGCCAGCGTGGCTCTTTTGCGATCAACGGCATTGGCGAAGCCGCGCAGGCATACTTCGGCAAAGATTTGCGGCAACTCGACGTCGCAGAGTGCGCCATGATCGCGGGCATCATCAACAGCCCGAACCGGCTCAATCCATATCGCCATCCAGATAAGGCTGTGGCTCGCCGCAACCTCGTTCTCGACCAGATGGTCGAAACGGGTGCAATTTCGCCAGCTGACGGTGAGCGTTACAAAGCGGAGCCACTTCGTCTGGCTCCAGCAAACGTGGACGCCAGCGAAGCGCCTTATTTTGTAGACCTGGTGCACGACCAACTGGTGCAGCGTCTCGGCGAACAGAGCTCAGGCCACGACAATCTGCGCATCTACACCTCACTCGATCCTGAGCTGCAGCGCGCCGCTTCAGAAGCTGTTGAGGTTGGCATGCGCAATGTGGACTCTCTAGTGCAGCGTGGGCGCGGCCGGGGCGAAGCCGGAGGGGTTCTCCCACAGGTGGCCCTTGTGGCGCTCGATCCTCATACAGGCCAGGTGCTCGCGCTCGTGGGTGGGCGGAATTATGGAAGCTCGCAGCTTGACCACGCGACGTCGAAGCGGCCTACAGGCTCTATCTTCAAACCGTTTGTATACGCCACTGCAGAACAGCAGGCAGTCAGCGGACAGCAGTTGGATGGTGCGCCATTTACCGCGCTGACCATCCTGCACGACGTCCCAACAACGTTCACTTTCGACGGACAAACCTACAATCCTGGAAATTACAAGGACGAATTTCACGGCGATGTGACTGCCATTTACGCGCTCGCCCACTCTCTGAATAATGCAACGATCTCGCTGGGCCAAATGGTTGGATTCGGCAATGTGGCTGCGTTAGCACGTGCCTCAGGTATCACCGCCGCACGTGGTACGCCGTCGGTTTCGCTTGGCTCGTACGACGCTACGCCGCTCGACATGGCCGGCGCGTACACAACGTTCGCCAACGGCGGCGTTCATCTGACTCCATGGATTCTTTCGAGCGTGCGCAACCCGAATGGCGACATCGTTGCGGACTTCGCACCGGAAGCTCATCAGGTGATGGACCCCAAGGCTGCCTATCTCACGCAATCGTTGCTTGAAGGTGTCATGAACTTCGGCTACGGCGTAGCTGTGCGCAAAGCCGGCTTCACTGCACCCGCGGCCGGGAAAACAGGCACATCGCATGACGCCTGGTTCGCCGCCTATTCTTCCAATCTCATCTGCATCGTCTGGATTGGCAACGACGACTACACCGATGTGAAGTTGGCCGGTGCAATTGCCGCGGCACCCATCTGGGCCGAGTTCATGAATCGCGCCATTCGCCTGCCTCAGTACTCCGACATGAAGCCGTTCCTGCCCGTTCCGGACGGCCTGCAACTGTTACGTATCAATCGTGCAACGAACCTTCCTGCCGATGACTCGTGCCCGGGCGACAGCTTCTCCGCCGCCTTCCTGGTAGGCACCGCTCCCCAGGGCACGTGCTCGCATATGGGCGAAGACACGCAGTCGCTTGGCAACCGGCTGTTCAACCAGAACGGCCAGCAGATCGATCCCAACACAGGCCAACCGGTGGAAAGCGGCCAGTCTGGCGATGGCAAGCACCGCAACTTTTTCCAGAAGCTGTTCGGCACCGGCAAGGATAAGAACTCGCAAGACCAGCAGCCTCAGTAAACCTGCATCAGCCCAGCCTGGTGCAACTCGGATACAATCCGACTGTTCGCTTTCACGCGTTCGCGTGAACTTCAGCATTTTCAGTACTGCGAGGAGCCTCACTTGGCTGTTTCCGTTCAGAACGTCAGCGCGCCCGGTTTCACGGATGAATTTCAGGTCAGGACTGACACGCGTGCCATGAGTGTGGCAACCGCCTTGTTCTTCATGGTCGGCTTCCTTACTTGCCTGAACGACGTTGTCAGTCCGCATCTTAAATCGATTTTTGGGCTCACCTACAGCGAAACCCAGGACATTCCCTTCTTCTTCTTCACCTCCTATTTTGTCTTCAGCTATCCGGGCGGCAAACTAGTCGATATCTTCGGCTATAAGAAAGCGATGATCGTGGGCCTATTCATCATGGCTGCCGGCGCGCTCGGCTTTTTGCCTGCTGCCACATCGGCAAGCTTTCCGTTGTTCCTTGTCGCCCTTGTCGTGTTGGCCGCTGGAATGACAGTCGTTCAAGTGGCCATCAACCCTTATGTCACGGTGATCGGACCTACTGCTACCGCAGCGAGCCGGCTCAATCTTGCACAAGCCTTCAATTCCGTTGGCACATTCATTGCGCCGTTCGTTGGAACGGCTTTGATTCTGAAGAACGCCCACGGGATTGTCAGCGCGGAGAAGTTCCACCTCATGTCCGCTGTGCAGCAGCAGCTTTATCGCGCGGATCAGGCCTCAACGGTTCGCCTGCCTTATTTACTCATCTCGCTTGCCCTGGCGCTGCTCGCGCTGGCGCTGGCTGCAATCAAGCTCAAGACAACAACAGGTGTCAGCGAACACACGCAGGACTTCCGTCCGGGGGCCTTTGCTGAAGCACTGTACCCAACCAAAAGTATCTGGAAACACAAGTGGGTGCTTCTCGGTGCAGCCGGCATTTTCACCTATGTTGGCGCAGAAGTTTCAATCGGCAACCTGCTCATCAATTTCATGGGGTTACCGCAGATTGCCCACCTGCCTGAAGCCATCGCCGGCTATTTCCTGATGTGCTACTGGGGTGGAGCGATGGTCGGTCGCTTTGTTGGCTCTGCCGTGCTGCAGAAATTGCGCACCGGTCCGGTGCTTGCCATTGCGGCAGCGGGAGCTTTTTTCCTGACATCCATGTCCTTGCTTACAACAGGCCATCTCGCAATGGGTGCGCTGCTCGCTGTCGGATTCTTCAACAGCATCATGTTTCCTTCGATATTTACTTTGGGAATTGAAGGTCTGGGTCCACTGACCAGCAAGGGTTCCTCCATCCTGATTGCTGCGATTCTGGGTGGAGCTATCGTCCCGAAAATCCAGGGTGCCCTGGCTGATCACATAGGGCTCCACCCTTCGTTCATCGTTCCTACCATCTGCTACATCTACATTGCGATTTTCGGGTTGATGAGCATGAAGCGCGCTGCGGCCAGTCACGCCGCAGTTCCTTTAGAACCTGTGGCGTAAATCGTTGCCAAGGCGAGGCGGCCTTCGGGTCGCCTCTTAGATTTCCGGATAGAAGTCAAAGAACGCATCGATGCTTGTACGCAGTTGCGACTCGATGGACTCGCGACTGCCTTCCAGCACATGCATTGTCACCTGCGCTTCGTTGCCGTTCTTCAGCGCTATCGGCGCAGCCTCCACACCTGATATCTCGTCTGCGGGCAGGAGACGCATTCCGTACACCAACACCAAATTAGCCATAGAGCTATGCTACGCCGCGCGGCTCTGTGCCGGACGCATCTTTCGCTGCCCGGTACAATCAGAAGGATATGTCTTCAACGTCTTCGCCTGTACGCGACTGTGTCATTTTGGGCTCCGGCTGCTCCGGTCTTACCGCCGCCATTTATGCGGCACGCGCGAATCTGAAGCCGCTTGTGCTCGAAGGCCACGAGCCCGGCGGCCAGCTTTCGATCACAACGCTTGTGGAGAACTTCCCAGGCTGGCCGGAGGGCGTACAAGGTCCTGAACTCATTGAGAACATGAAGAAGCAGGCCACGCGCTTCGGTGCCGAGCTGAGTATGGCTCACCTGACTTCTGTCGACTTGATGAAATCCCCTTTTGAGCTAACTATCGGGCGCGAAGTTGTACACACGCGTTCGCTGATTATCGCGAGTGGAGCTTCGGCTCGCTGGCTCAATTTGCCCAGTGAGCAGGCACTCATCGGTTACGGCGTTAGCTCCTGTGCGACCTGCGATGGCTTCTTTGCCTCCGGAAAAGAGATCGCGGTGATCGGCGGCGGCGACTCTGCCATGGAAGAGGCGCTGTTCCTGACGCGCTTCGCCAGCAAGGTCACCATCATCAACCGTTCCGAGAACTTTCGCGCCAGCCGCATCATGCTGGAGCGCGCTGTTTCTCACCCGCAGATCGAGTTCCTGCACAACACGCTCGTGGAAGAGGTGCTCGGCGTGGAGGAGAAGGACGTTCGTGGCCTCAAGTTGTTCAACCGCAAGACCCACGAGCGATGGGAGCTTCCAGTGCAGTTCATGTTCCTCGGCATCGGGCACGAACCCAACGCGACGATGTTCAAAGATCAGATCGACCTGGATGCGGACGGCTATGTGAAGACCGAGCACAATGTCTTCGTGAGCCGGCAAGGCGTCCAGATGCACGGCGTCTATGCCTGCGGCGATATCCAAGATCGGCGTTACCGACAGGCAATCACCGCTGCAGGAACCGGGTGCATGGCGGCGCTGGAAGTGGAAAAGTACCTCGAAGAACTCGGCCGGTAGAGTCTTCCCTCGCAACTGCGCATTGGAGTAGATCAACATCCGCAACGGCACCTCATGCGTCCTATAGCTAAGGGCCTGAGGTGCCCGCTATGCGTTCTTTCCCCACGAGACATCTGTTAGGTGCGGCGCTTGCCGTTGCCTTGAGCTCCACCGTTGCTTGCTCCCAGGCCACCCACGGCATCATTCCTGCGCCAAAGGTTGATGTGAGCCTGGCGGCGGTTCCGGGCAAGGCCACAGCGGTGTTCGCGGGTGGATGCTTTTGGGGCACGCAGGCCGTGTTCGAACGGCTGAAGGGCGTGACGAAGACGACGGTCGGTTATGCGGGCGGTTCGGCGAGCACGGCCACATACGACCAAGTCACGACGGAGACGACGGGGCATGCTGAGTCGGTCGAGGTCGTTTACGATCCGTCCAAGTTGACCTATGGACAGCTTCTGCGTGTGTTCTTCTCCGTGGCGCATGATCCCACGCAGCTTAATCGGCAAGGCAATGATGTTGGCACGTCTTACCGCTCGGTAATCTTCTTCACGAGCGACGAGCAGAAGAATTTGGCGCAGGCTTACATCGCGCAGTTGAACGCGGCGCATGTTTTCTCGAAGCCCATTGTGACGGACGTTACACCGCTCAAAGGTTTTTATCGTGGCGAGGATTACCACCAGGATTACGCACTGAAGAATCCAGAGAATCCCTACATCGAGGTTTGCGACCGGCCGAAGATCGCGGCTCTGAAGCAGCAATTCCCTGAGTTGTTTGTGGACTACAAAGGTAACGGACGCTAATTCCACGGAGAATAAAGAGGGGACTGACTTTGCCAGCCCCCTCTTTTGCGTTCCAGCTTATCGCTTGTTAGTGGATGTCGAACTGCTCCGGATGAAGGGCTGGGTCGCTCTTCACCAGAATGGTTTTGCCTGAGATTTCTTCCATCTCCTGTAGCCACTTGCCGTTGTTTGTCTTGAGCTGCTTCACGACTTCCGGATTCACGCGGAGCATGACGTCGCCCTTGTCGAACTGCTTCTGCATCTTGCGCAGCTCGACGTAGATTTCATTGCAGACCGTTACCGGCGACTTGACCATGCCGGTGCCGGTGCAGACGCCACAGGTGGTGGAGAGCGTGCGCTCCAGCGACTGCTTGACGCGCTTGCGGGTGATGGCGACAAGGCCAAAGTCATTGAACTGAAGAACCTTCGATGGTGCACGGTCTTTCTTCAACTCTTCTTCGAGCGCGATCATCACCTTCTGGCGGTTCTTGCGCTCGTCCATGTCGATGAAGTCGATGATGATGATACCGCCGAGATCGCGGAGGCGAATCTGGCGAACGATCTCCGGGATGGCATCGAGGTTGGTTTTCACGATCGTGTCTTCGAGGCGTGCTGTCTTGCCGACGAATTTACCGGTGTTGATGTCGATGGCGACGAGAGCTTCGGTCTGATTGATCACGATTGAGCCGCCGGACTTGAGCCATACTTTCGAACGGAGCGCCTTGTTGATTTCGCTCGTAATGCCGAACTGCTCGAAGAGCGGCGTGTCCTTGGTGTAGAGCTTGACGCGACGCAGCAGGCTTGGCTGGAAGCGTTGCAAGAAGCGCAGGACGCGCTCGTACTCGGCTTCGGTGTCGACCCAAATGGCGGAGAAGTTGTCCGAGACCTGGTCGCGCAGAACGCGCTCGACGAGGTTAAGATCGTGGTAGATCAGCGCGGGCGACTTCGAGCCTTCGGAGCGCTGCTTGATGTCTGTCCACAGATTCAGGAGGAAGCGCAGATCGCTGCGGAGTTCTTCTTCGCTTGCGCCCATGGCTGCGGTGCGCACGATGAAGCCGCCGGAAGCCTCGCCCTTCTCGCTAAGCAGGACTTCCTTCAGCCGGCGGCGCTCGCCGTCAGATTCGATTTTGCGCGAAACGCCAACGTGGTTGACAGTCGGCATGAAGACCAGGAAGCGTCCCGGCAGGGCGATGTGGCTGGTGATGCGGGCACCCTTCTTGGCGATGGGCTCCTTGGCGATCTGCACGAGAACTTCCTGGCCGGGTTTCAGCAGGTCGCTGATGGCCGGAAGGTCGGTCGCCTGTACAGAGTGACGGCCCGGACGGCCACCGCCATTGCGCGCGTGTGATCCACCACCGCTGCGGCGATCGCGATTGTTACGATCGCGTCCGCGACGATTGTTGTCACGGCGTCCGCTGGGACGCCCTTCGCTGCCTTGGCGCTCTGGCGCGTCTTCCGCAGCGACTGGATGTTCGCTTTCGCTGTCCTCATGGTCGGATGGCTCGGCGAATTCTTCTTCGCCCTCGGAGACTTCATGATCGGCAAAGGCATCGCCTTCTTCGCCGTGAGACTCGAGCTCGTCTTCTTCCATCTCTTCTTCGTCGATGTCGAAATCATCTTCTTCGTGTTCGCTGCCATCTGGTTCCGGACGAGTGATGTGATCGATCGACATTTCGCGGATCATCGTGCCGAGATCGGCGGCATTTTCCAGCGTTTCTTCTTCCGTGTCGTCGAAGGCGCCGGCATGCAATACCGGAAGGTCGCTGTCGTCTTCGTCGAGCAGCTCTTCTTCGAGCTCGCCATCGCCGGGAGCGAAGGTTCCCGGCATAGTCACGACTTCGGCCTGGGAGAGAATTACCGACTCGACGGCGGTCTCGTGCGCGATGGGTGCTACCGCTGCCTCGGCGTCATGCGCGTCTGCCTCGGCTTCTGAAACCATGGGCGCTTCGGAGATCATCTCGCCGGTGGTCTGAACGCTAGTGAACTCATGCTGCGGAACCGCATCTCCGGTGCCGGAATTTTCATCGAAGCGCACGGCTGCGAAGTCTTCCTTCAGCACCGGCGCGTCCTGCCGGAACTCGCGCGGACCCGCGGGATCAACGCGGTAGGAAGCGGAAGCGTTGTCGCCGGGTTCGTACTCGGAGACTGTTTCGTGGAACTCTTCTACGGCTTCGAGAACTTCTACCGAAGGCTCGCGGGTCTCCTGCGGCGCCAGGTCAGTCTGTGGTTCGTATGCAGGCTCTGCCGTGAAGTGCTCTTCGATTTCGAGGCGATGCTCGGTTGCGGCCACTTCGAAGTCCGGCGCGTCATCCGTCAGCGGGAGCACAGTGGGTTCAGGCTCATGCTGCGAGGTCACTGCAGGCTGTACAGCTTCTGCCGGACTCAGCTGACGGCTGCCGCCACGATGCTGGTCGCGCTCGCGACGACGGTCGCGACCGCCGCCGCGGTTTTCACTGAAAGTTGATTGCTCGCGTGTCGACTGCGGAGCAGCTTCCTCGCGATTGCGATGGCGGGAAAGCGATTCGCCGGGAAGCGTTGAGCCGCCGTCCCATGCCGCGTCGATGACGAACTCGGTCGATGGCTTTACGGCGATGGTGGGCGTGTTCGCCTTGGAGGCAAAAGGTGCTTGAGACTCCATTCCGGCATCGCCGCCTGCGCGATACTTCGACAGCGATTCGCCCGGTAGGATAAACGGCTCGACGGCGGACGCTTGCAACTCTACGCCTTCGTCGCGGCGGGGGCGATCTTCGCTAGACGGCCGGCTGTCGCGATGGTTGCGGTCGCCACGGCCTCCGCGGTCACCACGATCGCGATGCGGACGGCGCTCGGATTCGCCTTGGATAGGGGATGCAGAAGCATGCATCATGGCGGGCTCGGACTCTTCCCACGAAGTCTCGGAGCTGGTTGTTGCCGGCTGCGGCTGCGCCTCGGTACGAGCTTCTTCACTTCCATTCCGGCCACCGCGGCGGCGGCCACGGCGACCACGCCACTTGCGGCTTCCGTCCGCTGAAGTGGATTCAGAGTCGCCCGTTTCGGCCTTAGGTGCAGCTTCTCCTACCGTCTCTTCTTCTTGAGCAGGCGATGCCCGCCGCGGTTCATGCCGTCCATCGCGACGGCCACGATTGCGGTCACCACCACGGTCTCTACTTGTGTCGCCAGCAGGCTCTTCGCTGCTGCTTGCTTCGGCATTTTCAGTGGCGTCTTCGTCTTTGCGGGGCTTGCTGCGGTCATGTCTATCGCCGCGATCACCGCGTCCCCGCGAGCGGCCTTCGGCCGATTCGAAGTCTGCGGAGTCGCCCGCTTCTTCCATGAAATCAGTGATGTAGAGGAAGGCGTCGCGTTCAAGGCCGATGTCCACGAAGGCGGACTGCATGCCCGGAAGGACGCGCGTTACCTTGCCGTTGTAAATGGAGCCGGCGAGCGTGTATTCGTTTTCGCGCTCGTAATAGATTTCGCTGAGTTCGTCTTTTTCGACGATTGCGAGCCGCGTTTCCTGCGGCGTGCTGGAGATATAAATTTCTCTCGACATTGCTCTGCTTTCTGTCCGCCGCGGCTTAGAGCCGTAGCGGACTGGCAGAACAGGCAAGAATCGCGCCTGAGGTTTATCCCCTCAGGACGGCACTCCGAGGATCAGACAGGAGAAGAATGGCTGTGACTGGGTCTGAGTTCCGGTGTTGCTGTCCGCATGTGCGGACCGGCCCGTGGATCCGCAGATTGCGTGACCTCGAGCATGAGCCGAAAGGGTGGATATCCAGTGTTTTACCGCGCGCTTCGGGTTGAACTTGATTGTTCTGAAGCGCGTTGATGCTACGGAGTTTGTGACCGTCACAGTCCTCGAAGGGAGGCAGGGCCGTTAGCTTTCCGAAAGCATTCATTCTTGAAACCTGTCCGGCTCCGGGGAACTGATTCGCGCCTGGCCGGCCTTCGTAAAAAAATTGTTGTCGCCGCTGGTCCGGGAATGGTCGCGTCCGGACAGCCGGCGGAAAGGTCACCCGGCCCCATGGCCGTGCAACTGTCATTAGTATGCACCAAAAGCGCTGAGGCTTGTAACCGGAGTGAAACATCGGGATAATCGGCTAGGAATTCTGAAGGAGACGGCTTCGTATAGGTCTAGTAGCGACATCCTGCGAAAAATCATGGGTCTCTCCGCTCTGCGGCTGCGCCGCTCCGGTCGAGAAGACAGCGCTTTGACAGCGCGAGATGCTGCCTAATTCACAAAGCGCCGCATGCGTACATTCATCACGATTCCGAGCGAGAGGAACGTGAAGATAACCGACGATCCACCGTAGCTGAGCAGCGGAAGCGGGATGCCGGTGACGGGCATGAGGCCGATGCACATGCCGATGTTGATGGCGATTTGGAAGAGGGTGACGGCCATGACGCCCATGATGATGAAGGTGCCAGGCGGGTCGGCTGCCGTGCCGGCGTTCTGGATGAGGCGCATCAGGATGAGGAAGTAGAGGAGCAGTACAAGAACCGCGCCGACAAAGCCGTGCTCCTCGCAGAATGCGGCGAAGATGAAGTCGGTGTAGGGGATGGGTAGGAAGTCGCCTTGCGTCTGAGTGCCGTGGTTCGCTCCCTTGCCCCAGATGCCGCCGGAACCGACGGCGATAAGGGACTGCCGGATTTGGTAGCCGGAGCCTTTCGGGTCAGTATCGGGGTTGATGAAGGCGGTGAGGCGGGCGCGCTGATAGGGCTTGAGCAGCTTGCCGCTGCTCCAGCCGATTCCGATGACGATGAAGAAGCCGGCGAGCAGGATGCCCGCCTGTTTGAAGCGAATGCCACCGAGAAAGAGACCGATGAAAAGGACTGGGAGGTAGGTAAGCGCCGTTCCGAGGTCGGGCTGCTTGAGAACCAGAGCGAATGGGACGCCGATGAGGAGGAACGACTTGCCGAGGTCTTTCCATGTGAGCTCGCGTCCGCTGACAACGATTTCCCAAAAGAAGCGGGCGGCGGAAAGAATCAGAATGAGCTTTACCCACTCTGACGGCTGAAAGTGCATTCCTCCGCCGAGGTTGATCCAGCGCTTCGCACCGAGAACCTTCGTACCTACGAGCTTTACGGCAACAAGCGCGATGAGGCCGATACCATAGGCCCAATACGCGATGTCCAGAAGGCGATGGTAGTCGATCATGGAAACGACAAACATGATGACAAGACCGCCCGCGAGAAAGCCCATCTGCTTGGTTTGAAAGCCGTGAAACTTGGTCATGGCGGTCGCCGACCGGATTTCCAGCACGCTGATCACGGAGAGCAGCAGGACGAAGCCCAGCAGCGTCCAGTCAAAGTCTCGAAAACGCGAGCGAAACACAGGACAAGTGTAACGTTTGCGCTCAGTGAGCTAGTGGCGATGGCACAGGAACAAAAACTACAGCGTCCGCGCGGGACGCTGTGGGGAGGGTTACTTCTTATTTAGGATCGCGCGTTCGCCATTTTGCGTCTTCGGTGGAAAGGATGAATCTCACTCCATCCATCGGTGGAGGTGAACTCTCTCGTTTTCGCCAGATTTGCTGCTTGCGTTCTCGCCGGGAATCTAGTTGCCTAGCGGAAGGCCTTTGCGGAACGCATTCCCATCACGACGGTACCTGCTTTTGGTGTGGCTGCTGCTCTGCTTGCGGGTGTTGGTTGTTGCGACCGGGCAAGCGTCTCGGGGAAACCAGCTCCCGCCATTGAGCCACCAGGCCTGGTCCACCGAAGAAGGACTTCCCGCGAATGGCGTGCATGCAATCTTTCAGTCGCGCGATGGATTTATCTGGCTAGCGACGGAAGGTGGCGCGGTTCGCTTCGACGGAAATTCATTTGTGACATACAGCGAACGCACGCAGCCCGGGTTTGCCGGGAGCGATGTGAGCGCCATCGCGGAAGACGGTGGCGGGAATATGTGGTTCGCCACCTCGGAAGGGCTGAGCGAACTCCGTCATGGTGTGTTCCGAAAAGTGGCGGAGCAGGACGGTTTGCCTTCAGGCGGGGTGCTTGCGCTTGCTGCGCCGAAGGACGGCTCGATGTTGGTGTTGACCGGGCGCGGCTTGTGGCGGTTTGACGGCGAGCATTTGCGAGCTTTGGAGTCCGTTCCCGCAGGAGTTTCTGACTTGTCGACACTTTCAGACGGTACGGTGTTGCTGCTGACGGAGTCGGGCGTGTTGCGGTATGAACACGCGAATGCCGTAGCAGTGCCGATGCCCTCCCCGGAAAACGTGCCATTACTGGGGGTCCGAAAAAGCGAAGGAGGTGCGCTCTGGATGTGGTCGGCACGAGTGGTGGTTTCGCAGCGGGAAGGCGACCGCCGTGAATGGCGCACGGGAATGGACTTGCCGAACGCTCGGATCAGTGCGCTGGAAGTCGATCGCCGACAGTTGACCTGGATTGGGACGAGCCACGGGCTGTATGCGCTTGAGCCCGGGACGACGGACAGGCCGTTACCCGTAGATGCGCTGCAAGGTGAGGCCATCGCGTCACTGCTCTCTGACCGTGAGGGGAATCTATGGGTTGGGACTGAGGGGTCGGGGCTGCACGTGCTGCGTCCGCGCACATTTCGCAGCGTTCAGGCGACGTCGGGGGAGGCGGTGACGTCGGTCGTCGAGGGTTCGGACAAGACCCTTTGGTTCGGTACGCGGAATGACGGAGTACACGCGATCCGCGCAGGCGAGCTGATAACTCCAGTTGCGGCCACTTCGCTGACCAGCCCCGTGATTCTCTCGGTAGCTGCCGGCGCGCATGGTGATCTTTGGGCTGGGACACCGGATGGCTTGAACCACATCACCAGCAAGAGGATTGAGCAGTTCACCTCTGCGACCGGGTTGCCGGATGATTTCGTGCGCTCGGTGCTGGCCGATAAGAACAGCATAGTTTGGGCGGGTACCCGGCGAGGTCTTGCACGGATTGAGAGCGGTAGCGTGAAAGTTTTGACGACGGCTGACGGGCTCGGGAGTGATTCTATCGGGCCGATGCTTGAAGTGCGTGGTCTCGTAGAGGGACCGCGCAGCCTGACCGGGCTGTGGATTGGGACTTCTGCTGGTCTATCGCACATTAGCGGCCGGAGTGTGGAGAGCTTTGCTGTCGGTAAAGATGCAGCGCACGGCATTGTCACGGCTATCGCGGAGGATGGTGCGGACGGGCTATGGGTGGGCGTCCATGGTGCGGGGATCAGCCACTTTCGCAATGGCTTGTTTACGCACATAGCATCAGCGTCGTTGCCGGACGAAGTTGTGGCTCTTTCGGTGGACCATCGGGCATTTCTTTGGCTTCGAGGTCTGAAAGCTGTGTACCGCGTTGATCAGAATGCGTTGCGGGCTTGCGCAGAGACCCCGGGGTCCTGCGACGTTGCGGTTGCCGTGTACAACACGGTTGATGGGCTGCCTAGCGATACTCTGGCGAGCGAAGGTTCGCCAGCAGCCTGGCAAGCGGCCAACGGGGGGCTTTGGTTTGCTACGCGCACCGGGATTGCCGCGACGGACACTGCTTCTCTGACGCTGAATACGACTCCGCCGCCGGTGGTTGTGGAGCGCTTTCGTGTTGACGATGAAGATATGCCAGTAAATCTCGACGAGAGCGCGATTGGTCCGGGGCACAATCGTTATGCGTTCGACTTTGCTGCGCTGAGTTTTACGGCGCCTTCGAAGAACCGCTACCGGTACATGTTGGAGGGATTTGATCGCGGCTGGATCGACGCGGGGGCGACGCATACGGCGTCCTACACGAATCTTCCGCCGAAGCTTTATGTTTTTCGCGTGCAGGCTGCGAACAATGACGGCGTCTGGAACAGAGCAGGAGCGTCATTCGCGTTCAGGGTTCTTCCGCCGTTCTATCGGCGGTGGTGGTTTTACCTTGTTGTGCTGGCTGTGTTTGCGGGAGTGGGGTTTGGAATTTATCGCGTTCGTGTTCTCCGCATCGAGCAGCGCTTTGCTCTGGTGCTAAACGAGCGTAATCGCGTGGCACGTGAGGTACACGACACGCTGGCACAGGATTTTGTGAGCGTTTCGCTGCAACTGAATCTGGCATCAGCTCTGCTGAAAGGCAAGAAGTTCGATGAGGTCAGCGCGCAGCTTCAGGAAACCCGAAAGCTGGTGAAGGAAGGACTGGAGGAAGCGCGGCAGAGTATTTGGAACCTGCGCGCGAACACTGCGGCTGACAGCCTACCGGCGCGAGTCACTGCCTTGGCGAAACGCCACTCGGATGCGAGCTTCCGGCTGCGGTTGAAGATGGGTGGCGCGTACCATCCTGTAGCGAGTCAAATTGAGAATGAGGTTCTTCGCATTGCGCAAGAAAGCCTTTCCAACGTTGAGCGCCATGCGAATGCCAGCGAAGCTCGACTGGAATTGCACTATGAGCAAGACTCGCTGCGCCTCGCCATTACAGACAATGGACGTGGCTTTTCTATGAAAGACGCGGAAGGCCTGCAAGGGCATTACGGACTTCGAGGCATGAAAGAGCGCGCTGCGGCGATCAATGGAACATTTACGATTCAGAGTGAGCCGGGACAGGGCACGTGCTTGACGCTTTCTGTCGCATTGCCCGAACGTGAAGGAGCGCATACATGAAGGAATCCATACGAGTGCTGATCGCAGAAGATCATGCAGTCGTACGCCAAGCCTTCACGGCATTGCTATCGGCGGCGCCCGATATCGAGATCGTAGGCACCGTTTCCAACGGCGCAGATGCGGTGACGGAACATGCAAAACTCAACCCTGATGTGACGCTGATGGACCTGCAGATGCCGACGATGGGTGGTGTTGAGGCGATCACGCGAATCCGCGCGGCCGATCACAATGCGCGCGTTATCGTGCTGACAACGTTCGATGGCGATGAAGACATCTACAGGGCCATGCAGGCGGGGGCAAAAGCTTACCTGCTGAAGGGCATGGAGCTGGAGGATCTGCTCTCGGCCATTCGCGCAGTGCATAGTGGCCGCGCGCGTATTCCAGCCGAGATCGCAGAAAAGCTTGCTCAACGCGTCGGTTCGCAGGAGCTAACCGGCCGCGAAACCGCAGTGTTGGAGCGCATCGTCGCTGGCAGGGCAAACAAGGAGATCGCGAGCGACCTGAACATCTCGGAAGCTACTGTGAAGTCCCACGTCAACAGCCTGCTTGGAAAGCTTGGTGTCGACGATCGAACCCATGCCGCCGTGATTGCTTTACAACGCGGGATTGTTCATCTGCCGTGAGCCAACGAATGCGCACATCGCTTGGAAAGTTGGCTCTCTGTCTAGCCGTCGCTACCACCTTCACGCCGCATGCGCGCGGCGCCGAACGCAACAACTGGCGGGCGGCCACTGCGCAGGAGCTTGATGCGGCGCTTCCAGCGCGCGCCCCCGTGGAGAAGGAGCGCATCGAGACGGAAATGCGTACAGCGACGGGCATTCAGAATGAGCATGGAAAGCTCATCGCCGCTGTCGTGCTGATCACGGCAGGGTATGCGGCTGACGGCAAATATTCCCACTACTTCCTGGTGCAGGCGCCGATCACGATTGCAGATCATCCGCTCGCTCCCGGAGCCTATGTGGTTGGCTGGAAGCATGCGGAAGACGGGCTTACTGTCAGCTTCTTCGACGCTGCATCAGGAGCAGAACGCGTCGTGCTTCTAGCAAAGCCAATCGTCGGCAACAAGCGCGTGGAGAGTTTTCGCATTTGGCCACCAGCCGAGAAGTCAATCATTCAGATTGGGCGGTATATGTTGCCGTACGTTGTTGGCCCCTAATGTCGTAAGAGCGTCGGCGGCCGTTATGAGTCGCGCCTTCAGCGCTCCAGGTACTTCGCCCTCACACACCGGGCCTTTCGGCATGGGCTGAAATGATTAGAGCTATCGGCGATCCACGGCAAGACGCTGGAGTTGTGAAGAACCCTGCTCTGAACGCGGTTCTGATCGCAGGACTCTGGCAAGTAAACACTGCAGAATACGTGAGCGTGCAAAAAGACGAGACTCACGGCATACTGCGAGCAGAGACCCGTTCCGCCCCTCATCCATCAGGGTTCAAACCGGCTTTTTATGCTGCTGAGCACCCCTTCTTTTGCTGCCTTCTTCGTCGTTGTGTGTTTTGCCTACTGGGCCCTCTATGGGAGCCGGCGGGCGCAGCAAGTTTTGCTGCTCGCAGCGAACTGCTTCTTCCTTCTGAAGTTTGGGCCGGTGTATCTGGGGCTGATTGCCTTCGCGACGTGCGACTTCCTGCTGGCTCGGCGCATGCCTGCGAGCTTGCCGGCCGCTAAGCGCCTTCTACTGCTCGCGTCGTCGGTGCTCAATCTCGGAGCCCTGGCAGCGCTCAAGGTGCTTCCGCTATCCAGCGGCGATCGGTTCGATTGGCTGTTGCGTTTGAGCCTATCGTTCTACGTGTTCCAGTCGCTCAGCTACACCATCGACATCTACCGCGGCGAGGGCAAGCCAACGAATGACTGGCTTGTCTATCTTTCATCCGCGCTTTTCTTCCCGTCCATTGTTGCGGGGCCAATACCGCGGCAGCGGAAGCTGCTGAAGGAGATCAGCGCTCCATTCCACCTTGACTCTGCGCTTGCCGCGCGCGCGTTCCTGTTGATTGGCACAGGGCTTGTGAAGAAGCTGCTGATTGCGGACTATCTGGCTGACAACCTTGTGAATCGCGTCTTCGATACGCCAACTCTGTATAGCGGACTGGAGAATCTAGTTGGCGTGTACGGCTATGCGCTGCAACTGTTCTTCGACTTCTCCGGATACACCGATCTTGCGATGGGTATCGCGCTGCTTCTGGGGATACGACTGCCGGAGAACTTTCGTCTGCCGTATCTTTCCGTAAATCTGCAGGATTTCTGGAAGCGCTGGCATATCAGCTTCTCGTCCTGGCTGACGGACTACTTGTTCGAGCCGCTGCCGAAAAGCCGCAAGTGGCTTCGCATGAGTTACTGCTCTGCCTTCTTGCTGACGTTCCTGCTTGGCGGGCTGTGGCACGGCATGGCCTGGACGTTTGTGATCTGGGGTCTGCTGCACGGCTTCGGATTATCGCTGGTGTTCGTGTGGGCGAGATGGCGCAAGGCGCGCGGCGCAGGACGAGGAACGTTGTGGGGACGTGTGCTCGGTACGTTGCTCACGTTCCACTTCGTCTGCTTTACATGGGTTTTCTTCCGTGCCGAGAGTGTCCCCCAGGCGCTTGAGGTGCTTCGTCAGATCGGGTCGCACACAGTGACTGCTGAGAACCTGAGTAGCCGTGTACTGCTGGTGCTGCTCGCTGCCGCAGTGCTGCACTGTGTTCCTCAGTCACTTTTTGAACGCTCTGAGAAGCTCACGGCGCGTGTTCCCTTTCTGCTACAGGGGGCGGCGCTGGCAGGGCTGGTACTTGCGATTCAGAGTCTGGCGGGGAAGGGTTCGGCACCATTCGTTTATGGCAAGTTCTAACGCGGCGAAGACTGTAGCCGGCGCCTCGGGCTTTCCGTGGAAGCCGGCGCTCGCCAGTCTTACTGTGTTCGCAGCGCTGTTCGCGTGGCATCGCTTCAGGAATCCGGAGACCGGACTCTACCCATCGATTTTTGCGGACGCGTTCAAAGTGCATCTTCGCGCTGCGGCGAAGCCGGCTCATAACGCACGTAAAGGGACTGCGCTAACAATTGCTGCAAAGCCGGGAAGCGTGCCGGCGGCCGCTGGAGGAAGGCCGCCGATCTCGGCATTTCTGATCGACGACTCCGGTGCGCTCGATCCTTTCTTCGCTTCGCTGCATGAGCTTGAAGCCGGAAAGCAAGCGGTAGTCACGGTGCTGCACTACGGCGATTCACCCACGACGGCCGACCTCATCACCGGCGATGTTCGCGCGCTGTTACAAGCGCGCTTCGGAGATGCGGGACACGGCTTTAACCTCATTGCGAAGCCGTGGGCCTGGTATGGACACAGAGATGTAGCGATCTCCGACCACGGATGGAAGTCGATCACAGGCGTTGGATCGATGCGGCAGGCGGCGTATGGCCTGGGCGGCGCGCGCTTTGAGGGCGAGAGCGGCGCAAAGACAACGTACAAACTTGCGGACGCAGCACAAACAGATGTCGAGTTGCAGTTTTTTACGGAACCGGAAGGCGGTACGGTGACGATTACCGCCGATGGTATCCAGGTGGAGACGGTTAACACCAAGGGCGACGCGGGGGAGCCGTCAGCGAAGTTGGTGCATCTACCGGCGAACACAAAGGAAATTGGATTGGCGGCAAACGGCCCTGTCACGCTGCTCGGAGTTGATTTCAAGCGCGGCAGTCATGGCGTTGTTTACGACAGCCTTGGACTGAATGGGGCGTCGACGACTGTGTTGTCTCGTGCGTTTGATCCATCGCTGTGGACGGCAGAATTGCAGCACGCGGCACCGGCGCTCGTTGTGATCAATTACGGGACGAATGAGAGCAGCTTTGGTGCGTTCGTCGACAAACAATACGAGGGCGAACTGCGAACGGCGGTTGCGCGTGTTCGGAAGGCGCTTCCGACGACACCGATTTTGATCATGAGTCCCATGGACAGGGGTGAACGCGCCGGACTGAACGAGATTCGCACGATGGACACCATCCCCCGCGTCATCGCGATTCAGCAAAAGGTGGCGGCCGATCTTCACTGTGCATTCTTTGACACCTTTGATGCGATGGGTGGCGATGGCACCATGTCGGATTGGTACAACGGGAAGCCGCGGCTGGTTGCGGCGGACCTGATTCATCCGACACCGCAGGGCGCGCTGATCGTGGCGCAGGAGATGGTCGACAACCTGAATCTGGGCTATTTGCGTTGGGAAAAGATGCAAGGCATCGCTGCGCAAGCGCCCGTGGCCGCGCAGGCGTGCCGCCCGGTGGCTAAGACAGACCTGGCGAAGACTGAGGTGGCGAAAGGCGCCGACCTGACTCCGCCCAGAACCATCGGTGCGCCCGCCGAGCCGCTGCCTGCGACCAACTCGGCACCGCAGGCAGGGTCCTGGCATGGGCGAACGCTTCCGCCCTGCCCGCCAAAGGCTGCTCCCGCAAAAGCACAAACGAAACCAAATGAGGCGAAGTCCAATGCAACAGCAAAGGCCGCCACTTCCGGCGATACTAAGAAGAATGACCGTTCAAACGCCGGCGAAGCGACGCCGGTACCCCCGCCTCATCTTTAGCTGCTTTTTCACTTTGGTGTCTTGCTGGATGGCTTCCGCTGCTGTCACGAAGCATTTAAGAAACTCGCGGCCCCAAGTAGCGCAAAGAAGCCGGGGGGCTGCGGCCAGACCACGGACAAAGGCCGCCGTGCGCGGTAAGTCACGACCGGTGCATTCGACTTCACGTGCGGCGCCACACGGGCGGACGACGACGGCTGGTCGCGGGTACCCCCGGCGTGCTGCCGTTCCGCGCGAAGTGTTCAATCCTGCGGCACGGCTGGATACCATCAGCGATCTGTCCTATTCGCTCGCTCATGGTGCTTCCGCGTTGGCGTACCCGGCCGCGTTGGAAAGCTTCTATGAGGCGCTGGCGGAGCAGCAGACGGATTCGTCGTCAACAGTGCGCGTCCTTCAGTATGGCGATTCGCACACGGCGGCTGATATGTTCACCGGCGAAGCTCGCCGCGTTTTTCAAGGGCAGTTTGGCAATGGCGGAATTGGCTTCAGCTATCCGGGGCATCCGTTTGCCGGGTACCGCATTTATGGCTCGCAGAGAGCGCAGTCGAGCGGGTGGAACACGCTGGGTACGCATTTTCTTGAGCTAGGGGATGCCAAACTGGGTCTGAGCGGGCTGGCTCTTTCGACGTACTCTCCAGGGCAGTGGATTTCGCTCGATACGCCGTGCGCCACGTTTCAGCTTGATTTTCTCCAGCAGCCCGGTGGCGGCACGTTGCAAGTGGCCGATAACGGAGCTTCGGTGGGCGAAGTTGAGACTTCGGGTGCTTCGGGTGAAGCCGGCTCCTGGCGGTACGACTGCCCGGCGGCGAATGATCTAGGCCAACATCACTTCACGGTGACTACAGAGGCTAGCGCGCCCGTGCGGCTGTTTGGAACAACGACCTTACAGCCAGGCGTGACGTGGGAAGCAATGGGACTCAATGGAGCCCAAGGACCGCTGATCCTCGACTGGTACCAGCCGATCTTCACGTCGTACCTGGCGAAGACAGGCGCTTCGTTGATTGTGCTGGCGTATGGAACGAATGAGGCCGCAGCGCCGCACTGGACCTATGAGAGCTACAGCGAGACGTTTGGGCACATCGTTGACCTGATCCATGCGACCTTGCCGTCCGCGTCGATTTTGGTACTGGGACCGTCGGATCGTTCGACCGCGGCTGCACGGCGAGGATTCGCTCCGTTCAATGGAACCGAGCGCATTGTGGAAGCACAGCGAGACGTTTGCCGGACACACTCCTGTGCGTTCTGGAATACGCAACATCGCATGGGAGGATTCGGCGCGATGCAACGCTGGGTATATGCAGGGTGGGCGCAGCATGACCACACCCATCTCAACGGTGAAGGCTATCGGGTACTCGCGGATGCACTGATGGCCGATCTGCTTTCAGGCTACGATAGCTACCGTGCCGCGCGCGGGCTACCCGTATTGCCTACGCTACGTGGCGGCTTGCCGCCAACAGCACCATCCGTCTCACCGGCCATACCCCGATAAGGAGCACGACCATGGACTACCGCCCTGGCATTTTGAAAGTACTACACGCCGTCGCCGGCGAAGAGATCAACCCCGAACCGGATGAGAGCCTCTTCAGCTCTGGTCTGCTGGATTCGTTCACGCTACCTGACTTCGTCAGTGGCCTTGAGCAGGAGTTCAGCATCACCGTTCCTGACTCCGACCTTTCTGCGCGCAAGTTCGACACCGTGGAGAAGGTCGAGACGTACCTTGAAGACAAAGTGAGCTAAATGGCTTTCCTACGCGGCTTTGGGAAATACCTGCCTGAGCGCGTCGTTACGAACGATGAACTCGCGGCAGTGTGCGGGGTGGAGGCTGAGTGGATCCTGAGCGCTTCGGGAATACGCGAGCGCCGGTACGCTGCTGATGCCGAGACGGTTGCTTCGCTCGCGACGAGCGCTGCGAACGACTGTCTGACCCGTTGCAGTCTTGAAGCGGCAGAACTTGGCATGATCATCGTGGCGTCCGGGTCGCCAGATCGTTATACGCCCGGGCCGGCCGCGATGGTGGCGCAGGCGCTTGGCTTGAATTCAACTCCAGCGCTTGATGTACCGGTGGCGAGTGCGGGTTCCCTTATCGCGATGGCTATGGCCTCGCAGTTTGCCGGGACTGTTGGACCAGTGCTCGTGATTGGTTCTGAGATTATGTCGCGGCGGGTCGAACGAACGCCGGAAGGCAAGAACACCGCGATCTTGTTTGGCGACGGCGCCGGGGCGGTGCTGATTCACCCAGGCGAGGGTCTTGCGCGAATTCTCGATCACGTGCTGCGGACCGATGGCTCAGCAGCGGAGATCCTTCGCATTGAAGATCGTCACCTGCACATGGACGGCGGCAGTGTAATCCTCCAGGCTTTGAGAAAGATCCCGGCGGCAATGAAGGAGCTAATGGATAGGCATAGCATTTCGCCGGAGCAGATCGGTACGGTGATCATGCATCAGGCGAACCTGAACCTGATCCAGCGTGTGGCGAAGGTGTCCGGCATTGCGCTGGAGCGTTTTCCCGTAAACATCGATCATTATGGGAATACTTCGTCGGCTTCCCTGTTGATTGCCGCGGCAGAATGGAACGAAGGGCGCAACGATCTGCCTGTTGACGGACACCTGCTCTTTGCGGCCTTTGGAGCGGGCTTGAACTGGGGCGCGCTGTTAGCTTCTTCCGCAAAGGAATAGTCCGTTCGACGGTCCCCATGCGAGGTTTCTTGACGGAAAAGCTAAGAACGTAGGGGCCTGGATGAAGTCCATCGTGGACTATCGAAGTCGTCATGGGTGCGCCCGTGCTTCGCTCAGGATGACAGAACACCGCGCAAACGATTGCGCCGATCGTTGAACGCGCTAAGTTACTGAGTAACGGGACTATTGCTCACTGGTTTTACCACCTTCGTGGTGTTTGCTTCGCACCGTAAACCCATATAACCAAGGAAGCGTTCAGATTCCAGCTAGATCTCTCAGATCGCTGACGCACTCGAGAGTCAAGCACTGCAAGGTGCTGGGACCTCACTTTTATGGCTATACGTGCGATTCTGATCCTCGGCGCCATCATGCTCACGTGCGGAAGTGCGGGACTTCTTCTTGTCCGCCTGACTAGCCCGATGTTGCGGGGTGTTGGTTATCTCGGCGGCGCATTCGCGGCCGGAAGCCTGGGTTCTGTACTGATGCTGGGCGCAGGACATGTGCACCCTCAGTTCTCTATCACCATCGCAGACCTGAGTATTCTTGGCTCTTTCGTTCTTCTGCATGTAGCTGTTCTTGATATTGCTGAACGTGAATCGACGCTACCGATCTTCGGTTTCGTGCTGTTAGGGATACAAGCGAGCGTCGACATCTTCCTGATTCTCGGAAGCGGCTCGGGACGCATCAGGGTTCTGGCCGCAGGTCTGTTGATTGCCGCGCAAGCTGCCCAGACGTGCTCCGTGCTCTTCCCTCAGGCTCGACTCCGGGTGCGTGTGCCCACAACGTTCGTGGGCGGTTTGCTTGTTCTTACAGCCGTGCTGAACAGCACGCGAAGCCTGGCACTGATCTTTGGTTATTTCGCCGATCCACAAGTTTTCTATGTGGTAGCTGCTGGCACGTTCGCGAGTTTTGTTGCGGTCGCCCTTGGTCTTGGCTTCGGTGTCTTTTGGATGAGCACGACGGCGCTCACCAACGGGCTCGAGCAGATGGCCAGCACTGATCCGCTCACGCGCACGTTCAACCGGCGCGTTTTTCTTCGCTGGTGTGATCGAGAGCGCGAGCGGAACGTGGAGAAAGGCGCACCCTTCTCGATCCTCATGATCGACTTCGATCACTTCAAGCAGATTAACGATACCTTCGGACATCACACAGGGGACGAAGTGCTGATATCAGCCGTCGAACACATGCAGAATGCGATTCGCGGTATCGATGTTCTTGGGCGCTGGGGCGGCGAAGAGTTCGCTGTTCTGCTGCCAGGCGCGACAGCTGACGCTGCCTCGCTCGTTGCAGAACGCTTGAGAGCCAATGTCGCAAGAATGCGTTTGCCGGAGGCACCTGAGGCGCGTGTTGATCAGCCAATAGTCCGCATGACAGTGAGTGTTGGTGTGGCGACCTACATGAATGCCGACGACACAATCCAGCAGCTTCTGAAGCGGGCGGATGCAGCCCTCTACGAGGCCAAAGCCGCGGGACGCAATCGCGTTGTTGTGGGATCAAGAACACCGCAGCCGCAGCAGTGGGTCGCTACGCCGGTTTCGTACTAAGTAGACCGGCACTTCCAGCACCGATGTCACCAATCTGTTCAGATGTTCCCCGGTGTACGGCTCTCGAATTGCAGAAGAGATCACGTGGCACAGGCGAACACCAAGATTCCTTCCTTCTGTTCCCACTGAGGGACAGAATGATCGTGGGAGGTGTACGTTTATCCCCGGCGGTGAGCTTGTGCGTCAGGGCCGTGAGCCTCTTGTGAGCCGGTTATAGGGCGGTAAGCTCATCTTTCCCAATATCAAATATCGTTCCACGAAAGTGGTATTTGCCGATATCGTGCCAGAGCGCACACTTTGGTTACTTCAGTCCTGTCGATGAAGACAGGCGAAAGGCAAATACATCATGGAACAGGAACTACGACGGAAGCAGAGCTTCCTTCTCCGTCTGCCGTTTTCTGTACGTGAGCAAGCAACACAGCTCGCGCGCGAAGAAGGCACGTCTCTTAACCATTTCATCAGCCTGGCAGTGGCCGAGAAAATCAGCCGAATGCATTCGCCAGCAGTACTGAAGTCCACACCTTCACGAATGGAAGAGCTGGTTCCAGCGACTCCATTTCGCAATTTCCGCTTTCCACGCATCGCATAGGGCATGTAAAGCTTAGGTAGAACGCGCCTCTGCGTGTGCTACAGGTTTTGGCTTTGCGTGACATTGATACCAGCGTTGTTCTAGCGACCTGCAGTCGCGCTCGCATGCTCCGCGGAGCATTATCGAGCCTGCTTGCCGAGGCGGCGAGCTGGGACAAACCGGTCGAAATCGTAGTCGTCGACGACGGTTCCACGGACGATACGGCGGATGTTCTCGCTGACTTTCAGCAGACATCCGCTGTGCCTTTTGTGGTTGTCAACGGGCACCGCAAAGGCATCGCCGCCGCGCGCAACCTGGCGGCGCGGAACGCACGTGGCGTCTGGCTCGCGAGCTTTGATGACGATCAGATCGCGTTTCCCGGCTGGTTGGCGGCGCTGCGCGATATGGCCGAGTCAAGCGGTGCGGCATTCGTTGGCGGATCGCTGGCGTTAGATCTTCCTCCAAACAGAAGCCTCGATGAGTTTGGTCCGCGTGCGCGCCTCGTACTGGGCGAGAACTTGTCGCCGCCGGCTGCCCCGGCGTATCGTCCTGCCAGCAACAACGTGCTGATGCGACGTGATGTCTTTGATTCCCTCGGCGGGTACGACCGAACCTACACAGAGGGCGCGGAAGATGTCGATCTTTTTGATCGAGCAGTTGACGCTCATCACGCACTGGTCTTCCAGCCAGAAGCGAAGGCTCTTCACGTCACGCCGCACTCGCGTTTGGAGCGCAGCAATATGCGCTGGACCTCTATTCGCATTGGCGCCGGCGATGCCCGCCGCCTTTCACGCAAGGGAAAGACGAAGCTACTACGAATTGCTATCGCCCGCGCAGCCGTAGCTTCCCTGCGTGATATTCCACAGCTCGCCTGGTATGCAATCGCGGGCAATCGCAAAGGGAAACTCGACGCGCTTTGTAGCCTCTGGTACACGCAGGGATTGTTGCGGGGCATCCCGGCTTTTATCCGTCGAGGGCGCCGCGGCACATCCAGGTTTCTTCGATCGCTCGACTTTCGCTCACGTAACGGGGAGCGAACGGATTTCACAGTGCGTGAGAAGTAGATCAATTTGCGGCAGCTTGGTGTTGATTGGTTTGAGCGAGTTACAAAGAGCGGGAACGCGGACGGGCGCAAGGGAGACGCGAAGAGCGCGAAGCAAGCGTCGCGCTCGTTCGTTCCATTGTTTGGCTCACTTCTTCGCTTTGCTTTGCGAGTTCCTCTTCGCGGTTTTTGCGTTGCTGCTTTTCAGTTCGTCTGGCCAGCGGTTCTGAGAAGCTTGAGCGTTGTAGCTCGATCGCGCGAGTTTGCGTAAAGCGTTTGCGCAAGCTCGGCGCGGTAGAACTGCAGCACTGCCGGATTGTCTTCAATGCGAGCGTCCCCCCAGTCGGACCACTGCGGATACATGCTCCAATTCCAGTCGATGTAGCAGAACGCCTTGATGCCGGGTGAGCTGTGTATCAGCCCAAAGTAGGGCCTATACCAGGCCGCAACGAGACGGTCGCCTTCGATGACGGAGTGACCCTTCGGCGTGGATTCCCCAATCATGACGGGCATGCGGTGCTTGTCTGCATCATGGAGGAAGTTCGCCGTCGCGTTGCTCCAGAGACTGGCAGCGCCGAAGATGTTTACGCCCCACCAATCTACCCACGCGTCACCAGGATAAAAGGCCAGATAGCGATGGCTTGCATCTTCCGCAGAAGCTCCGCCTTCCTCTGCATCAAGTTCCGCACCAGCGGACCAATCCCAGACAAGCGCTACGTCTTGAAGTCCGCAAGCCCGTATGTATCCGGCGATATGGCGGAACGCGGCTATGTAACTTGCAGGCGAATATCCGTTCCAGGAGCCGTTGAATTCATAGCCTACGCGAACGAAGACGGGGCGATTCAACGAACGAATCCCTTCACAGAGCTGCTGAAGATGTGGGTCCTCCTGGCCTGCGGCAACCGCGCCTTCGTAATGCTTCTTCGCGTCACCGGCGTTCAATGACAAGCCTATCTGCGGAATGATGAGATCGGGGAAACGCGCCAGCTCCCTATTCAAACGACTGAAGTAGTTCGGAATGTCCTCATGCAAGTCGATGTAACTCATCGACAGCATGGGGCGCGTGGGCGATACGGCTTTGCTGTACGCCGCAAAACTACTTTCATCACTTTGACCCGCTCCGTGAAGCACAACGGATTCGCGTGGCTCCAAACGTTTCCCGTAAAAAACTCGAGGCATAGGAGACTTGGTGTCGGCTGCGCGTAGCTTTTCTGCAGCATCACCAGTCCCTGATTCCGCTTTCTGCTGAGCGTGCCACCAACCCGCTCCCAGGAGAGCGAGCGCTATAACCGGAAGTGCAATCGAGCTTACACGTCCCACTTAGAGGACCTCGGGAAGACGAGAGTCGACCTGCGTCGCAGGGGTACCCTCCTCGTTTGGCAAGGCTGAAAGAGAACGTTTCCACGCCGCATGCAGAACGAAATTGGGAAGCAGGCCGATACCCACTAGAAAGATCGTGTCGAGCGGCCGCGGACGGTTGCGCAGAACCTTGCCGGCAATCTCCCACAGTCCCCGCCAGTCACGCGCGCGCTTCGCCTTACGCGCGACCTTCGTGGCGAGGAAAGAGTTATACCCATCGTTACTGATCCAGCGTCGATACTGATCCGCCCAGGCAAGTGAATCGCGCCAGTTCGCGCGACGGCTGCGCGAAACACTTTGCGTTGCTATGTTGTACACAACGAGCGGCTCCCAAACGAAGTCGATGCGTGCGCCCGCTTCATGCCAGACCTCTAATAGCCATGCCCAATCCTCGTGATCCTTATGCGAGGTAAATGGAACTGATTCGAGAAGGCTGCGATGCATCAGCAGCGTCTGCACAGGCAAGACACCTGGGCGCCCACGCAATGAAGGTCGAATGAGAATGTAATCAGCAATGTCCTCCTCAGGCTCGATGGGACGCTTCGGCCACACGTCGTCTTGACCGTCATGCCTGTAGATCGTCCGACAGGAAACCATCCTTAGAGGATTTACCGTCCGAGCGAGGCGTAGTTGGTGCTCGACCTTGTGCGGGAGCATGAGGTCGTCGTCATCCAGGAAGGTGAGCCATTCGCCGCGGCTCATCTGTACGCCCAGATTGCGCGCTTCGGCAGGGCCGCTATTCCTTTCCAGCTCGAAATAGCGGAGCTTCGGGTGCGAGTTCACCAGCGCCGATTGAACGTCCGGATCGGGTCCATCAGACACAACAATGACTTCTATATTCGGGTGCGTCTGATCCAACGCACTCCCTACGGCGAGCCGGAGCTCGTGCAAGCGGCGGTACGTCGGGATAATGATGCTTACAAGATCAGATTGCTCGTTCATGGTCTCCACTGTGCTGTATGTCAGAGCACCGTCATCCGCCGACGCGGAGGCGATGCAGGCATCCCAAGGCCTACGACGCGTGCGGGATTCAACAGTTCCGAAGGACGTGCTGTCGGCGAAGGCAGACCGTGCACAATCTCGTCTCCGAAGTGGGAATCCGTTTCGTCTTCGGACCCCTCCACCAGACACATTTTCACGAGGCATGTGTAGGCAAGAAGCGTCGGCAGATACGGGTCAACGGGTACAGACTCTGCAATACCGGTCAAGGCCACCCACGTAAGAAGAATAGGTGGAAGAAGGGATTGTTCGGAAGGCTTGCGCAGGAAGCGCCGCCACGCCATTACTGCTCCACCCCCGAGCAAGCCGATGTAAAGCAGCATTCCGACCACGCCGAGTGACAAAGTCTGATCGAGATAGGTGTCGTGCGCGTGAGGAACCATCCATCCCTGGTCTGCTGATATTCGCTCGACACGCGCGGGCGTCCAGAACGCCTCATAGCCATAACCCACGAGCGGATGAACGCGAACGCTTTCCATCAACTCGGCCCACAGGGGAGCACGGTTCGAGAGATTCGACGTGTTCTCTGTGTCCTTGCGGCCCATCATGAAGGCGCTTTGCGCAGCGCCTTCGCCGCCGTTGCGGCCTATCGCAAAAATGACTGCAGGTACGACGACTGTAAGTCCGACTACGAGCGCCAAAGTTCTCGCCTGAGGCTTCAGGTGTTGCCGGCCATACCGAACGGCCAGAATGGCAAGGAGGAGGAGTCCGAGGATCGAGCCAAGACGAGAGCGCGTGAGATACAGCAGGATGAGACCCACACCCATGACAGGGGCGATCCAGCGCAACCAGTGCGGGCGCTTTTGCAGCAGTGTCATGCCGCAGATCATGCACATCACCAGGTTCATCGCCTGGTAGTTCGCGGTCATCACGCCGTTGAAGCGGTAGTCAGGGTCAAATGGCGCAAACTTCTTTTCCTGCAGCACCTCAACATAGACGGAGATGAGCGCGACAATCCCGGTCTGGGCAAAGCCGAAGAGCGCCATCTCATCGCCGCTCAGCACACGAGCCACGGCCATGGCAAAGAAGCAATTGATGCAGAAAACGATGAGCCGTTTTCGCGTGATCGAGGGGTCACCACTCCAGCCTGCGCTAAGAATCGCCCAACCTAGATACATGATTGCAATGGGCATCAACCGACTGCCGAAGCGTCCGCGTTTAGGAAGACGCCAAATCAAGAAAGCCGCTGCCAACGCGATGATCGGCATAGCCACTTGACGGCTGAAGTTTCCCTCGTAAGCCGCAGCCTCGTTCGCCGCAGCTTTCTTCGGGTTTGGATCGATCTTGAGCGGCAGGTAGTACGGAACGGAGTACCAGAAACATACACCGAGCAAAACACCGCAGAGTATTTTGATCACGCGGACACGGTAGGACTGGCGCTCGAACTCGTAATTTATGCGCGTGCGCTCGGCGTAGGCGAGCCGCTCTGCGATTTGGGCTCTCACGCGAGGCTTACCTCTCGACGGTAGTAGAGGTGTCGGACCATCATCACTACCATGCTACCTACCAACATCGCAGCGGCTGCTCCGGGAACCTGCAAGTTCTTCACCAGCCAGATAGCGGAAGCAGCCTGCACGACGAATCCTGCGAGATTCGCATAAAACGTTGGGCCGGCTTTCTTCATCGCGGAAAGGCCGTAGCTTTCCGGAAGCGTTGCCGCAAGTGCTACAAAATTGACGGCCAGGACGAAGAGTATCGTCCTTGCATTGCCGGGAACGTCCTTGAAGATCAGGCGCGCTACAAATGGACCGAAGAGCGCAATGCCAACCGCGCATAACGACGAGCCGAGGAAGAGATGCTTGTTAAATTTCTTCACCAATGCGGCCAGCGCAGGCTTGCCGCCATCGGCGAATTTCTGCGCCATGATGGGCGAGAACATGTTCTGCATGCTGACCAGCGCTACGCGTGGGATGTTTACCACCTGCTCGCACACTGAGTAATTGCCGACGGCAGCGCCGCCGGCGAGCGCGCTCAACGTCCACGGGTTCCACTGTGAACTGGCAAGGAAAACCATGTTGCTGCCGACGAACCATCCGCCAAGATTGAGGTTGCGGATGCAGTCTTCGCGGATAGCACGCGAACGCACGCCGAACGTGGGCCACTCCTTGAGGAGCCACCACAGCGAAACGAAGATGGCTGCGGCGGAAAGAACGAGCAGCGTATTTGTGACATCCAGACGATGCGTCAAGCGGAGCCACTCGACGCCACCGATCTGCAACACCACTGTTGCGACCTCTGTCCAGAAAGCTTCCTTCATGCGCAGATCGGCAAAGTACATTCGCCGCGTGAACTCGCGAAAGACGATGCCCGCGGACGTAAATATCAAAGGCTCAAAGACGCCGTAGTAGAGTCCACGTGACGGCGTGCTGCACCATTTCGCAATGCCCCAGAGCAGCAGAAACATCAAGACGGAACAAACCACTTGAACCGCGAAAATGCTGCCAAGATAGAGACGCTGGCGTTCCTTTTCCATACCGGGACGGTTGAACATGAATGGTCCCCACATGATGTTGTTGCACATCTGTATCAACACATCCAGGGCACGCTGCGTCAGGATGTAGATACCGAATTGCCACTCAGATGTATGGCGCCGCAGCAGTGCAGCGACAACCATGTTCCCGAAGCTATACGTCAGTTGATCAGCGAGTGCGTAGCTAAGACGGCCTGTTGCGAAGCCGCGTGCCTTTGTCCAAACTCCGGGCCGAGGCAATGGTGCTTCGACTTCCTCGGCAACCGAGGCTTCGGGCAACAGGGTCACGTTTTTGTCGTCTCCTTCTCAGCTGCCGCGAGCTTCTTTTCCGGCCCGCCGGCCAGTTCGCGATAGATGGCGTTCACCCGATCGCCATTCGCATTCCAAAGGAACTTTCGGGCCTGCACAGTTCCGCCTTCACTTAGCTTCAGCAGCCGCTGTGGGTCTCCTGCCAGTGTACGGATTGCATCTGCCCAGTCGGCAATGGCCCGCTTGGGTGACGTTACCTTGATCTTCACCCCGCTTCCATCGCTGACCATGTCGCCCGCGCCCTGATGGTCAAAGCAAACGACCGGCACACCGGCGGCCAGGGCTTCCAGAACCACGTTACCGCTGGTATCACGCAGGCTGGTGAAGCAGAAAAGGTCGGCGGAGGTCATCTCCGCAACAGCTTCGGCGAAAGGAAGGCGCCCAAGGAATTCCATGGCGTTCGCGCCATTTGGGATGTTGTGCGCCAAGCCAAGTCGCTTGGCTTCTGCGCTCCAGCGCGCGCGCATCGGACCGTCTCCGAGGATGCGTAGCGTGAATCGCACTTCGTCTCGAAGCATTGCGAGGGCGCGAAGAAGTATCGGAAGAGCCTTTCTTGTTTGGAATTCTCCACTCCATAGAATGTTCAGCGCAGGTAACTCTGCACCTCGCTGATGAGCTTCTACGCGGCCGCGGAAGCGTGTGCGGTCAGGATCATCAACGCGGTGCAGGCCTGTTTCGAGCAATAACTCTACGTCACGTTTGAAAACGTGTTGGTAGTCGCGGAGGTTTGTTGAATTTGCGGCGATCACTTTCACGGCCCTCTTTGCGGCTTGTCGTACACGTGATTTGCAGCGCAAAGATAACCAATTGCTCAGGCCCCGCATGCCCTCCTTGAATGCCTCAACGGGCGGCAGAATGGGCAGGAATTTCGTGGGAAAGTTCTGGCTTCCACCAACAGGACCCCAAAGATACGGGATGCCCAATTGCCACGTGTAGCCAGGTTCGCGAAACGTGCACACGTTGACTTGATGAACGAGGTCGAAGCGTTGTGCGTCGTGGAGTTTACGCGCGAGATCAAGCGCCAGCTTTTGCCAATGATGGTACGCAACGTAGTTGTAGGCAAAGAGGCCCGGTTTGGCTTCCATCGTCTTCAGCTTTTCGTCTGGGGCGGGCGTGTAGAAGTGGACGTTCATAGGCAGGAGTCCTTCGCCACGAGCTTTTTGCAGTGCGGCAAAGTTCGACCGGCTGGTGATGATGTGCGTGTCCGCGACGCGGGCGGCCTGCAGCAGTCTGCCCCAGCCTACGGCCCACTCGGAGCCGCGATAAGGACTGCACTCATACGACATGAGCAGCACCTTCATTGCGTCCCTTTCAGCTCCGGTTTACCGCTCGCGTGTGGGCTATTTGATCAAGTTGCTGATCGGGTCAAAGTAGAGACCCAGGTTGATCGCCTTAACGTAGCGTTCTACCTTCGAAAGATTGTCATGCCGGACGAGGATCATGTCATCGGGCTGCAGGATCATGTCCTGCTTCGAGCGATTCTTGCTGCGAAAGTCGCCAAGCTGAAGCACATGCACCTCAGATACCTCTGAGTTCAGCTTACGAAACAAAAGAACCCGGCCAAGCGCCGCATCATCCTTTGGGCCGCCCGCAAGCAGAATGGCTTGCAATGCTGTTATAGGACGGCGCAGCTCGAATCGGCCTGGCGTCGTGACCTCTCCTGCAACGATGATGTGAGGGCGCTCGAAGTCCTTGAGCAGCACCGCGACTTCCGGGTTGGCCAGCTTGGACTCAGATTCATGCGCGATCTTGCGCTTTGCTTCGTCGAGCGTCAGGCCCGTGAGAAGGATTTCGCCTGTAGATTTCAGCGTGACGCGGCCATCCGGACCGATGACGACCTCATCGTTGAACTCGGGTGTGAACCTGAAGTTAACATCGATGGTGTCGCCGGGGTAGAGCCTGTAAGGCTCTGTTTGCTGCTGGAGCGGCGTGCGATCGCGCGGAGGCAACAGTTGAGTTGAACTTGCCGCTTGCGTGAACCCAGAAGGACAAGCGATCGCCAGCAGCAGAACTATAACGAACAGTCGTGCGCTCATGAGAGTCATCCTTATGCCCCTTCGAGGCGTTACCACAGCAGCCGATGCATCCAGTTCGGAACCGGATATTGCCGGCGATTGAGAACATAGCCGAGGAGCGGCGCGCGTGATTCTCTCAGGACCGCAGACATCTGTTCGAGATTACTCTTGCGCGCCTTGCCGGCACTGACTATCGCCACGTATCCGTCCACGCAGATGTCCAACTCGCTCGAAAGCGTCGATTCAGCGAAGCTCGGGCAATCGAGAAAGAGGAAATCAAATTCTTTGCGAGCATCGATCAGCAGCGGGCACATGCGCGCTGAAAACTGTCCCTGGGCGGCAGCATGGCGAAATGGATCGACCGCGCCGGGATGTTCCTTCGCAAAGGTAAGTACCCAATACTGCTTGTCCGGCAGGTAGCGAAGCGCAAAGGTAAGGTCTTCTTCGGCTTCAAACTGCCGGAGGAGTCCGCCCATATCGAGCACCGCAACGCGGCTGCTCGCCTGCTTCGATGCTTCCTGCGCGAGATTGCTGACGAGATGACTGACACCTTCGCCGTTTGTAGCAGCCGTAAAGGCAACGCAGTATCCTGCGGGAATGTCTCCAGAAGAGGATGAAGCGGACTCAAATTTCGAACCCGGCCCGTTCAGGCTTTCTTCTTCGGCGAGGCGTGGAGTCAGAGAATTACGTAATGCGAAAAGAATCCGCCGATACTCCAGCCGATTGTTTTCCGCAGGCACCATTGCATCGCCTTCGGTTGCAAAGGTAGCAATAGTACGCGTTCCTGTGAGCGCATCCAGTTGCGTCGGCGTGTAGACCTGCTCCGCGGAGGTGTCGTTGTAGAGTGCCAGAGCGATGCCTAAAAGTATGCCGAAAGCAAGCGCGACGCCAAGATACAGCAGCGGCTTTGGTCGCACGGCTTCCGCAGAGGAAACTGGCGCTTGCACCAGCGACACGTCGAACATCTTCGCCTTGTCCAACTCCTCGGCGATGTGCGCCTCGTCACGGCGCTGCGCATACAACGTGTAGTCGGCCTGTGACTGTGCGACCTTGCGCTTGAGCGAATCAAAGTCAGAGGTCGCTTCATTCAACTCATTCATGCGTTTACGCGCGGCCACGAGCTGAGCCTCAATTTCTGCGCGTTGTGCGGTCGTGCCGTGCACCTCTGTGCCTGACTGAACAAGCGCTGTGCTCAGCTGCTGGTAAACCGGATTGACGTCCGTGGCCTGCTCACCCGCGGGCTGCGAAGTCGCGGTCGCCATAGCCCGTTTGGTGGTGGCAATCTTCTCCTCAACTTCGACTACCTGGCGATCGGTCGGAACGTAGCGTTTGAGCAGTTCACTGCGCCGGTTTTCGAGGTCGACAAGCGCTGTAAGGAAACGCTCCTGCGAGTACTGATTGGTGATGGTGCGCTCAGTCGTGCGCGTGCGCTGTGGCGTTAGGCTGAGCTGGTTCTTCTCAGCATCACGGAGGCTGATCTGCCGCGCGAGCGCTGTATCGGCCTGTGTCAACTGATCCTGGAGCCCTGCAATGCGCTGCACCTGTAGTTTTTTCTGATCGTCGAGATCGGCGATGCCGTGGGCGACTTCGAAATCGGTCAGCGCTTTCTGATTAGCGTCGACGATGGCGCTTTGCGTCTCGGCCTGCTTGTTGAAGAAGTCTGCTGCACCGCTGGAGCGCGCTGTGCCTGCACGGACCTCGAAGTAGGAATCGAGAACCTTCCGGAGCTGGAGATCAGCGTCTTCGGGCGAGTTCGCGATCAAGCTAATGTTGATGAGATTCGTCTGGTGGACTGCTTCAACGATGAGCCTGTGCTGCAGGTTAACGATTCTGCTGTCCTGCTCAGAAGTCTTTAGCCCCGCAATCTGGTCCTGTAGCGCACGCCGGGCGACGCCACCGCTTTGCAGCAGATCAACTTCGCTGTTGATCTCTTCCGGACTGACATCGGTTTGCGAAACCTGGCGGTCATTTGGGTTGGTACTCAACGGCGTGAGTGAACGCACGTTTTGCACCATCAATTTGGCCTGTGACTTGTACTTCTTGTGCATCAGCAACGTAGCGATGGCTGCCAGGCCAACGACCACGCACACAGTCGCCACAAAGATTTGCTTGCGGCGGAACACGGCTTCGGTAAGTATCTGGCGAAGCTTGGGCGGAGCGTAGGTCTTCATCACAGGCGCGGTGTTCGATCGTTTCCGTCAGGTTTTCCGGTTTGTTCGCAGTGTACCAACGCCGGCGCAAAACCCTCTTTGCAAAGCACCTGAACCTAGAAAAAGAATGTACCATTCGAGCGTCACGCTGTAAGGGCGGAATAGACTATAGGCCGAACCCAATCGTGTCAGCGATGCATGAACCAAGGCAGCGCGCGTGACACATGTGGGGAATGCACACACCACAAATGCTGTGCAACGGTTAACGTAAGGGGAGCGCCGATCTCCGCGCACCCTTAGGACTTCGATGTTCCATGGCTGAGCCTTCCATACGAGTCGTCGGTAAAGATGGGTCAGGCATTCATCTGCGGGCCGCAGGAGAGTCGTCGGCATCGGTCCTTGCTGCTCGTGAAGCTGCCGCACACCAGGTATCGGCACTCTCGCGCGCCATGTGTGCCGCCAGTGTTCGTGTCGCTGATCAGGCTGCCCTTGTACTTGCTGTCGTTTTCTCACTGTTCAGTTCCCCGTTTGAACGTGGCGAAGCCTTCGAGCATTTTCTAGGTCTGCGCATTTCCATGCGCAACTTGCTTGTTCTTCTTGGCCTTCTCATTGTTTGGCGATTCTTCTTCTGGGTGGCCGGCACCTACCAGCCACGGCTGAATCCCTCCTTGCGCACTCCACTATGGCGTGTTCCGCTCACGGCTGGCCTATGTGCTGCCCTGCTTTGCCCTCTCCTACTTTGGGTGCGTCCAGGCGACGAGGCTATTCGCTCCTGCATATTGTTCTGGCTGATTGCCGCAACGCTGATGCTGATTGTTCGCGCCGGCGTTCTGATCTACGAACAGCAGATTCGACCAAACTTTCGCAGACGCCGCACAGTACTGATTTGCGGCACCGGTGTACGAGCCCGGTCGGTGCTTATGGGCCTTCCCGGCAGCAGGGATTTCAAATATCAGCTTGCGGGCTTCATCGATTCACGCATGCAAAGCGCATGTAGCAGGTTTGGCAATCTCGCGGGCGGTTTCGACGATCTTGAAACCATACTCATGCGGCAGCCGATTGACGAGGTCATCGTTGCACTTCCGATCAAGAGCCACTTCAATGAGATTCAACACATCGTGGACGTTTGCGGTCGCGCCGGGATCCAGACGCAATACCCGCTACTGAATCTTCGTAGCGAGGTGGCCAAGAACCACTCGCTTGAGCAGGTAGAGGGCACGCGTGTCACGCTGGAGATGGTGCATCGAGATCACCGTCTGGTCTTGAAGAACCTTCTGGACCGCATCATTTCCGCGATTGGTTTACTCATCCTTTCGCCGCTGCTACTCGCGATTGCGCTCGGCATCAAGCTTTCGAGCAAAGGTCCGGTCTTTTTCATCCAGCAGCGTTATGGGCTGAACAAGAGACGCTTCGGCATGATCAAGTTTCGGTCGATGGTGACTGACGCCGAGGCCCGCCTGGCCGCACTGGAGCACCTCAACGAGAACTCTGGACCCACTTTCAAGATGAAGCGCGATCCGCGCATAACGCGTTTTGGCGCGTTGCTCCGGCGCACCTCTCTCGACGAGTTGCCGCAGCTGTTCAATGTGCTGAAGGGTGACATGTCTCTAGTTGGGCCGCGGCCTTTACCCCTGCGCGACGTTGAGCGCTTCTTAGAGCCTTGGCTCATGCGGCGATTCTCCGTTAAGCCCGGGATCACCGGCCTTTGGCAGGTTTCAGGCCGCTCGAATCTTGACTTCTCGCATGCGATAAAACTCGACCTGCGCTACATCGATCACTGGTCGCTGATTATGGACGCGGAGATTCTCTTTCGAACCTTCAGCGCTGTTGTGCGAAGCGACGGAGCGTACTAAGAGCTACGAAGTTTCGGAGCGGCTCTGCCACCGGGGATCATCTGTGATGACCTGCGGCAACGGCTTGAGCGCGAGTCTCATCAGCTCAGGTGACTCCCATGGGACGTCATGATGCGCGGTGTGGATAAACTCACTGTTTGCGTCTCGAATAAGTTCTTGCGGGAAGAGAGCCACGACGTCGCCAGAGGTCATCGCTACCCTGTCCGGCACATGTCGTTCGAGCACTCCGCGCACGTAAGCGGCCATCAAGTCGCGGCTGGGGCCGAGTGCAAGATGTGCGGTTTGCGTCGGCCTGGGATTCATCTCTATGAGTAGCGGCTCTCCCTGCGCTGTCACCATGAAGTCGAAACCGCAAAAGCCAGAGAGATTCAGCCGCGCAGCTATCTTTGCGATTGCCTCTTCCATGGCAGCATCGTGCACAATGCGCAGCACGCTGGAAGGACCGCGCTCCTGCCACGTTTTCGCGACTTCAAGACACGCAGAAGCAAGCACGCGGCCTTCGTGGCATATGGCCATGCTTGTCCGCTCCGAGCCTCCCTGCACAAACTTCTGAGCAGTGATCGCGAGCGTTTCTCGCTTTGCCCAGGAACGCAGATGCGCCCAATTCTTGAACAGGATCCCGCGTCGTATGACGCGTGCAAGATTTGGCGGGTAGTGGAGCTTTTTCCAGCTTCGTTGGGCCTCACGGAGATCACGCACGATGTGAACTCCGTCACCTCCGGAGGTCATGTCGGCCTTTAGCACTAAAGGAAAACCAAGTTTGGCGACCGCTGCTTCCAGTTCGCTCTCTTGATCTACGCATACTGTTTCGGGAACCGCCACGCCTTCATCCAGGGCGATCTGCAATACATGCATGCGCGATCGGGCGGCAAAAAGCGCCTCGCGTGAGCCGAGCGACGTGCGGAGGAGTTCAATGAGATATCGATTGTCATGATCGTTCTTTGCTTCGGCTCCAAGCCAAAGTTCTTGCAGATGAATCACGCTGCGCTCGTCGGCGGGAATAACGGCGCCGGGGCGAAGATCGAGAAGAAGATGTCGTATTCGGCTCAGTGGCCGAAGTGGACTGTGCCGGTGGAACGAACGAATTGCGCCTGTCACTAGAGCAGGATGGGCAGCCGGAGCGAGCAACAATACTTCGCAACCCAAAGACGCCAGTACCATGGATTGCCGGGCCGTCGAAAGCCACATCTCGGTAGATATGACGAGGACCTTCGGCTCTATGACCAGGCGAGCTTGCTCTTGCGTTTCGCTCATCAGGCGCCAGTTTATCGCCGCTCGAACGCGCGTTGATATCACCTTCTTCGATCCAACTAACGCTCTTGGTGCATAGCTCCATAAACGCGCAGGGTCTAATCTGATAGAGGTAACCAGCGAGCTGTACAAACGCCTGCGCATGGAACACACACACGCCGTCATCATCGGAGCCGGACCCTACGGACTTTCTCTCGCTGCGCATTTCCGCGAAGCAGGAATCCCCTTCCGCGCGTTTGGCCACCCGATGCACACGTGGAAAACGCAGATGCCGGTGGGCATGAAGCTCAAGTCAGATGGTTTCGCTTCCAGCCTGTCTGCAGGCTCGCAAAGCTTCACGCTTGCCGAGTGGAGCGCAGACAACGGTCGCCACTACCACGACACACTGATCCCTGTTCCGCTTGAAGACTTCATCGAGTACGGTGAGGAGTTTGCGCGGCGTTTCGTTCCGAATCTTGAAGAAACGAATGTAACGGCCGTGGTGCGGGAAGGCCGTGGGTACCGCGTGACACTTGAAACAGGCGAGACGTTCCACTCGGAAAAAATTATCCTCGCCATGGGCGTGGGCAACTTCAACTTCATACCCAGCTTCTTGCGTGGGCTGCCGGAAGGCACGGTTTCACATAGCTCTGAACATCGCACCTTCGATGAATTCAATGGGCGCGATGTTACAGTGCTAGGCCGTGGAGCGAGCTCGTTGAATGCTGCTGTTTTGCTGAGCGAGCTTGGAGCAAACGTAACGCTCATTGCGCGCAGCCGTAAGATTCACATCCATGAACCAACGTCAGACAAGCGCTCCTTCTATCAGAAGGTGCGTCATCCGCTTTCGCCGCTTGGTGTCGGCGTTCGCTCATGGTTGGCTTGCGCTTGGCCAGATCTTTTTCGGATTCTGCCTGCAGCAGTGCGGCGCATCATCGTGTTCAAGCACCTGGGCCCAGCTGGTGGAACGGCTCTGCAAGGCCGCATTCATGGGCGATTCCCTGCTCTGCTTGGCTGGTCCATTGATTCCGTAGAGGCCGTTCCGGGTACCGACCAAATCAGAATGCAGCTTTTAGGTCCGAAAGGTGAAAAGCGCGAGCACATGACGTCACACATCATCGCCGGCACGGGTTACCGCGTTGACCTTGCTCGTCTTTCGTTCCTGCCGGAAGAACTCGCTTTGCAGATTCAGCGCGAGCCGAACGGGCAGCCAACGTTGAACCGCAACTTTGAAACGTCCGTGAAGGGCATTTACTTTGTCGGGCCTGCTGCCGCAGCAAGCTTCGGCCCGCTCATGCGCTTTGCAGCCGGCGCTCAGTACGCTGCGACTCGCATCACGGACCATGTGCGCCGTGAGCTTGCACGTGAGCCGCAACGTTCACGGTCCACCGTCGCTGTGCCGTCGATGACCGGGCAGTAACTACTTCGAGCGAACGGCGATCACTTCAATCTCAACCAGTGCCCATGGCGCCGCAAGCGCGGCGACCTGAAACGCAGAACGTGCAGGCTTGTTGGGCTGCCCCGCTGTGCCAAAGTACTTCAAGTACTCCGACTGCATACCGGCAAAATCCAGTTTGCCGCTCTCAGGGTCGGGGCCGAGGAAGACGGTCATCTTCACGACATCCTTCATGTCGAGACCTTGCTCCTGTAGTCGCTTTTGGATTTTTGCAAATACGCTTGCAGCCTGAGCCTTTGTGTCGCCGTAATCTGCAGCGATGTTCTTCGTCGCGTCTGCAGGCGTGACTGGATCGGCCAACTGCCCGCTGAGATAGTAGGTGTCACCCGCCCAAGCCCCTATTGCGATTGGCGACTTGTCTACCTGCACATGTTTGACAATCGTCTGCGCTTGCGCCAGTGGCCAAGCGAGCAATGCTGCTAACAGAGCAGGGTTCTTCCAACACTTCATCATGTCTTCTCCCTAACTTTGATTCATTCTCGAAGGCGCCGAAGCGAGCTTTGTCGCCTTCACATGGTCGCTGATTGCCTGCACCGCACGCAGCGCGCTAAGCGCGGCGCCCTCCTGCCAACCGACGAGATGCGACGTATGGTCCCCGATCAGCATGATCGGCCAGTCCGGCTGAATGAGAGCCTCGTAGGCCCCATTGGTTTCCGTGGCTGCGGCGGTTGGCTGTTTCTCTCCGCCCGTGCTGCCTTTTTGAACGATCCCAGGAGCCTGCGCGCTGTTCACACGCTTGCGCCTGCCGTGTTTATCCTTTTTGTAGAGACTGTCACCAGAGCCGTAGCTTTGAATCCACGAGCCCTCATTGAAGGAAACGCGACCCCAGCCAACATACATTGGCTTTTCCAGTTCCTTGCCGTGCCCAGGATGCAAACGCTCCATTGATTTGCGACTTTCCTCGAGCTTCTCCCGGTAAGAAAGTGTCGCAAAGGAGCTATCAAGCTCGTCTGTGTAGCCACTCACCACAACGCCGCGGTCTGTAAACATTCCCGCGGAAGGAAACCAGATCGGACTACAGCCGACGTTGCAGAACTCGAGGCCACCGTAGATGTTGTAGTCCTCCTCCCAGAAGCGGCGGCTTTCCCATGCGACCTTGTAAGCATGAGCGTACTCACTTTCGCGAACCACCTTCTGGTGCGATTCGGTCAGATCGTTTGGAATGTTTCTGAGGATGGTGAGCGGCAGCCCACACAAACAGTAATCTGCTTGGATGGACTTCTTGTCTCCTCCCTCGACATAGGAGACAACCACGCCGTGCGAGGTCTTTCGGATCTCACTAACAATCGAGTTGTACTTCACAAGCGACCCAAGCGACTTCGCGAAAGCGTAAGGGATGCGGTCCATACCACCCACCGGCTGGAACATTGTCGCCTGCTGATCGAACGCTTGATCGAACAGCAAACCCTCCCAGAAGTTCGCATCGAGCAAAGTGTGCATGTCTAAAGGAACGCTCAGGACACCCGCCTCATCGCCTGCGCCTGGTGTTCTGGAATAGCCCGCGCGGTCGTCGCCGATGTAACTGCCGGCATCATTCAGCGGACCGTAGGTTGAAAGGAAGTCCATCATGCGTTCGCGGTCGGCGCTAGTGATCTCTGCGTCAAGAGCGCCTGCATTGATGCACTTCATCAGCAGTTCACTGACATGGCCGCGCGTATCGTTCGCTACCTGACGCATCGTTGCGGCCTTACCGTCATTCGCCTTATCGTTCTGCAGAAAGGCGGAATTCGTCATGTTTACTTCCACCTGCAGCTCTACGCCGAGCTTGCGGCAGTAGTTCAGCATGTGCGTGTGGATGGAGGGCAAACGGGCAGGGCCGAAGTTTTGATAGTGGCCGGTGTCCCACGTACATCGCTGCGCAGCCATGCCGTTCAGCACAACACTGTCGCCGCCGCGAACAGTCCAATTGCGGCCTCCCGGTCTCGAGCGTGCTTCGAGAACTGTGCATTGATAGCCAAGCGCACGGAGTTCATAGGCCGCCACCAATCCGCTGATGCCACCGCCTAAGATCACCACGGTCGTCCCATTTCCGGAGCCGGGCGCGGCTTCGATTCTTGCTTGTGCGACGGCGCGGTGCTCCACAAGCCCTAAGCCTTGCATGGCAACAAACGCAGCACTGTAGCCGCCCGCCTGTCCCACGCGCATAAGGAAATCTCGACGAGAAAGTCCCACTGCTCCATCCTCCTGGCGACAACAAGATAGACAAAGGCCGAACGCGAAAGATCGCGGCCACAGATTTCATGAAGGGTGTTGTTGATTCAATGTACAGGAAGACTCGCCCGAAGCTTATGGAGAGGAGCAGATTGCGACTGAGAATCTAGCTGGAGCGTTCAAGCCTCTGCTGCCACTCCGCTACCAATCTGGCTTCGGTCGCGGCAAATGTGAGATGGCCAACTTTGCGAGCAGCGCGTGGTTCTTTCCCATAGTCATGTCGCAGAAGCTCTGGAAAGAGTTTTGTGTCTTGCTCAGGCGGCATTTCACGGATGCAATTCAGCATGATCATCGGTCTGCTTTGCGTGTTGCCAAGCGGCATGCCACATATTGCCCGCAGATGATTTTCGAACTGAGAACTGTCGGAACCTTCTATCGTCCAATGGCCTGAATTGTGCACGCGCGGCGCCATTTCATTGGCGATGAGGCAATTGCCAGCGACGAAGAACTCGACGGTCAGTACACCGACGTAGTCGAGCCCTTCGAGTAGCGTTCGCAGATAGCCTTCTGCCTGCTGCTGCAAAGAAGAGTTCAGGAACGGCGCAACTGATTTCCGCAGGATGCCGTCACGATGAAAATTCTCCACAAGAGGATAGAAGGCGACCGCACCGTCCTTACCACGTACGGCGATCAGCGAAACCTCTGTGTCGAAATGCAACATGCCTTCCACAATGCACGGCACCTTTCCTAGCTGGTCCCATGCAGGAGCAAATCCTTTTCGCTCATAAATCCGCACCTGACCTTTACCGTCATAACCCATGCGGCGAGTTTTCAGAATCGCAGGCAGACCTGTTACAGCGAGCGCCAAGACAAAATCGGCGGGAGTGTCTACCGGCGCAAACGGAGCGGCCTCAAGGCCACACTCCTGGAAGAAACGCTTCTCAAGTAAGCGATCCTGCGCGACTCCGATTGCATGCGCGTTCGGAAACAGGTTTATGCCGGTCAGCACCTCCGGCTGGATGTTCTCGCTCTCGACGGTAACGACATCGACCTGCTTTGCGAACTTTGCTACGTCACTTGCATCCTCAAGATTCACAGGAACGACAGTCGCGACTGACGCAGCGCAATCACCAGGTTGTCCAGCGCAGATGACGTCGACACCTATGTGTTTGCCCGCTTCGGCAAGCATCAGCGCCAATTGACCGGCGCCGAGCACGCCTACGCGCATCCCCTTAGCCACATTCATACTCGTGGATCGGGTTGTGCAAGCACAGCATCGGTTTGTGCTTTGCGAAACGCATTCAGCCGCTGCGCGATCCCGTCGTCATGCAGGGCAAGGATCGATGCTGCGAAGAGACCGGCATTCTTGCTGCCAGATACGCCAATTGCGAATGTTGCTACGGGAATACCAGCGGGCATCTGCACAATGGATAGCAGGCTATCCATGCCGTTGAGAGCTTCGCTCTTTACTGGAACGCCGAGGACCGGCAAGCGCGTTTTCGCCGCCAGCATTCCGGGGAGATGTGCGGCGCCGCCGGCGCCGGCGATGATGATCCGCAGCCCGCGAGCTTCGGCTGTATCGGCATACTGCATTAATTTGTCTGGTGTGCGGTGCGCGGAAACGACTTCTGCCTCATAGGAGATGCCAAGCTCGTCGAGCACCTTCGCCGCAGGCTCCATCGCGGGCCAGTCAGAGCGAGAGCCCATGACGATTCCGACTACAACGCTTGCGGATTTGGGTTCTTCGCTCAATCTGCTTTCCATCCCTGCAGAACTTCGACAAACGCCTGCTGCTCCAGGGCCTGCACCCTGTCTTGCAACGATTCCACGGTATCACCCGACAGCACAGCGCAGCGCTTCTGTAGGACGATGGGGCCGCCGTCGACGTCTTCCGTCACGTGGTGAATCGTGCATCCTGTCTCGGTCACTCCGCTGGTCAGAACAGCTTCGTGAACCTTCTTGTTCATCATGCCTCCGAAGGCAGGAAGAAGCGACGGATGCACATTCAATAACCGCCCGCGCCAAGCTTCTACGAACGACGGAGAAACGATGCGCATGTAGCCCACCATCAGCACGATGGTCGCTTCCGCCTGTTGCAGGGCTGCCGTGACAAGCTCATCGTAAGCCTGCCGCGTGCGCCCGACTGGATCGAGCACCAACGTTGGCAAATTGTGATCCGCAGCGCGATTTAACATGGGGGCTGTCGGCTTGTCGGCGACGATCAAAACAATTTCGGCATCGAGCGTACCCGCTTCGATAGCGTCGATAACGCCCTGGAGCGCGGTTCCCCGCGTAGACGCGAGCACACCGATGCGCAGACTCATACGGACCTCAGGCGTTGCATATGAGCGACACGGCGTGTGATCGCGGATGCTGTGCCTATGTCTTTGCGGTGGAAGAGAGGACCTGACACAGTCAACGTGGCTTGCTCGCACGAAGCCTCAGCTTCTGCAATGCTGTTGCCGGTACTCACAAAACCTACGACGCGTGTACCCGAAACGATCATGCGGTGGTCCTGTTCGACTAAGCCTCCGAGATACATAGTGGTTTGATCTGGAAGCTGATCTGGCAGTTGCACAATTCCGCCCTGCTGTGGCGCGTCCGGATAGCCTTCCGACACCATGTATTTGCAGACGCTTGCCTTGCGTGTGAATCTTACGTCCGTTTCGTACAAGGTGCCTTCGACAAGTCCACGGCAGATACTGACTAAGTCTGTCTCTAGCAAGGTAAGTACGTTGAGCGCTTCGGGATCGCCGAAGCGTGCGTTGTACTCGATGAGCCTAACGCCGTCCTTCGTCGCCATGAAACCACCGTACAGCACGCCCTGATAGGACACGCCACACTCTGACACGAGTGCCGCGGCTACCTGCTCGTTCATGCGCTGCGCAGCGTCAATGTCCGCCTGCGCAAGGAACGGAAGTTTGCCGTCGGCATCGGTGTAAGTTCCCATGCCGCCGGTATTTGGTCCCTTGTCTCCTTCGTAGGCGCGCTTGTGATCCTGCGCTGGCGGCATGTGCCGCAGAGTCCTACCGTCGCAAAAACTAAGTAAGGAGAACTCTTCGCCTTCCATCTTCTCTTCGATAACAAAGGCATGCTCTTCATCGATCAATTCACGGCAATATGCCAGACTGTCCTCGAGTGAATGGAGATGGTCCCCCCACACCTTAACACCTTTGCCACCTGCAAGACCGTCGTCTTTGATGACATGACTTTCTGGCAAAGTTCGCAGAGTTTCTTCTACGCCTTCCATCGAATCGAATCGCCGGAAAAACGGATTGCCCGCGATGCCGTACTTGCGAAGCAGTTCGCGGGTGAAACTCTTGCTGGACTCGATGCGCGCGAGATGACGCCGAGGACCAACTACCGGCACTCCTAGAGCCCAGAGCGCATCTGCCAGACCTGCGGCTAACGGCGCCTCGGGTCCGATGATCGCCAGAGTCGCACGTTGCTCTGCGGCAAAGCGCGAGATCGACGGTAGATCAGTCACGCTTCCTGCCCCGTACGACACACAAAGTGGAGCAATGCCGGCGTTCCGTATCGCGCCAAAGCACAGAACTTCCGGGTGCTGCGGAGAGCGAGTCAGGGCGACTGCAATAGCATGCTCACGTGCGCCTGAACCAACGATCAGGATGCGCTCTCTCATCCTGCCGCGCTTGCCTCAATTGCCATAAGGACAGTCTCCTGCAACGGGCGCGTGTCGGGCTGGAAAGTGTCGCCGGTGATCGTCTCAAACAGAGTGATGTAACGTGATGCCAACTCGGCGGTCAACTCTGGAGGCGGAACTGGCAGCACCTCATCTTTGTAGGGGTCGCAGCGCTCACGAAACCAGAGGCGAAAAAATTCCTTATCGATCATGTCCGGTTCTTTGCATTCGGCCAGACGAGCTTCATAGCTTTCCGCAATCCAATAGCGGCTTGAGTCAGGCGTATGGACTTCGTCGATAAGCAGAACCTCGCCGGTCGGCAGCACACCGAACTCGTACTTGGTATCGACGAGGATCAGGCCGCGCTGCGCGGCAAGTTGTTGACCAAAAGTAAAAAGATCGAGCGCCTTCGATGAAGCTAATTCCCACTGCGCAGCCGTGAGCCAGCCTTCGCCGACGATCTCTCTCGCGGTGATCGGCCGGTCGTGTTGAACCTCTTTTGTCGTGGGAGTCACGATGTTCGCTGGAAGCTTCTCGTTCTTGCTCATGCCGCCTGGTAGTTCATGCCCGCAGTAGTTTCGAGTGCCACTTGCGTATTGAGTCCAGATGGAAGTGTCAGTCGATCCCGTGAGGTATCCTCGCACGACGAACTCGATAGGAAGAACGGTGCATTTGCGAGCGATCAGCGCGTTTGCGTGCGGGAGGGAGATAACGTGGTTCGGCATGACGTGCTTCGTTTGATCAAACCAGTAGAGTGATGTCCGATTGAGGACCTGGCCCTTAAATGGGATGGCTCCCAGCATGCGGTCGAAGCCGCTCTGCCGATCTGTGGTGATGAGCAGAAGTTCTCCGTCTGGCGATCCGGGCGCAAGGTCATAGGTGTCTCTGACCTTGCCAACGTATTTCTTACCGATGGGCAAGTCGCTGCCCTTCAGACAGTACGGGATTGCGGCGATAAGAGTGTCGCGAGCAATCATGCAACAACTCCAGCGAGTGTGACACCTTTCGTGCCAGCAGATACTTCGCCAACCTGCCAGACATGGAAAGGCTTCATGGCCCGGCTGAGTGCGTCTTCGTGTCCAGCTGGAGCGACAATGACTAAGCCGACGCCCATATTGAATGTGCGGAACATTTCGGCTTGAGCAATGCTGCCGAGTCGCTGCATCAACTCAAAGACGGGCGCGGGTCTCCAACTTGCTCGATTTACAACTGCACCTAAGCCCTGGGGCAGAATTCTCGGCACATTCTCCAGCACGCCGCCGCCGGTAATGTGAGCCATGCCCTTGATCGGTATGCCTGCTTCGAGCGCACGACGAATGGGCTGGACATAATTCCCGTGCGGCTCGAGCAACACGTCGGCCAGCGAGCGACCGCCGAGTTCCTTAGGTACATCGTCAATTTTGTACTTACCAATTTCGAAGAAAAGCTTTCGCGCAAGCGACCAGCCGTTCGTGTGCAGACCTGTCGAGCTCACACCGTAAAGCACATCGTCGTTTGTGATGGTCTCTCCTGTGATGAGCTTCGAGCGCTCCACCACGCCTGTTACAAAGCCAACGACATCGAGCTCGCTCTCGGAATACACCGCCGGCATTTCCGCTGTCTCTCCGCCAACGAGCGCGATACCTGCGTCGGCACAAGCTTCACTCATGCCCTTTACGATTTGCTCAATGATCTCCGGCTCGACTTTGTGCACGCCGAGATAATCGAGGAACGTGAGCGGTGTGGCGCCCATGACGGCGATGTCACCAGCTACAGCTGCAACGAGGTCCCGCCCAAGCGCCTCATAGCGTCCCGCCATTACCGTAACCTTTGTTTTGGTGCCGACGCCGTCCGTACTCTGCACAAGCACTGGATCGCTGTAGCCGGCGAGCGCTTCCTTCAATGAAAACAGCGTGCCGAACGAACCGAGCCCAGTAAGCACAGCGGATCCGTGCGTCTTCGCGACATGCTGCTTCATGCGGCGGACCGCCTCGTTGCCGGCCTCGATGTCCACGCCCGCGGACTTGTAATCCATCTTCGCGCTCATTGTTGATAGCCTATCCGACCCACTTGCGGGCATTGTCAAACATTCTTTGCCAAGGGCTTTCCTTCAGGTTCCTGGTCCAACTATGCTGCAAGCCGAGAAAGACCCGTTCAGGGTGCGGCATCACAATCAAAGCGCGTCCATCTTCGCTCGTCAGTCCAGCGATGCCGTTTGGAGATCCGCTTGGGTTGAGCGGGTACTGCTCCGTCGGTAGGCCTGCATCGTCAATGTAGCGCATCGCGACGAGAGCGGATGGTGCTCCGCTTGTGGCGTGTCCTTCTCCATGCGCGACAGCAATAGGAACCTTCGAGCCTGCCATTTCCTCGAAGAACAGCGAGCTTGTCTCCGGAAGCTCAACCATGCAAAGTCGCGCCTCGAATCGTGCGGAAACATTGCGCCCGAACAGCGGCCAGTTTGCTGCACCGGGAATGATTTCTCGAAGCTGCGCCATCATTTGGCAGCCGTTGCAGGCTCCGAAGGAGAAGGTATCCGCGCGGTGGAAGAACTCTGTGAACTGATCTTTCAATCGCTCGTTGAAGAGGATTGTCTTGGCCCAGCCGCTGCCGGCGCCGAGCACGTCTCCATAGGAGAAACCGCCGCACGCGGCAAGTCCTGTGAACTCGCCCAAGTGCTCTCGTCCGGCGAGCAGATCGCTCATGTGCACGTCGACCGAAGAAAAGCCGGCGCGGTCGAATGCGTACGCCATTTCCGTCTGACCATTAACACCTTGCTCACGCAAGATGGCTACTCGTGGCCGTTTCGTTTGGAAAAAGGGTGCGCTGACGCGCTCGTTCAGATCGAACGGGACATCCACGAACAATCCCCGGCGATTCGGCTGATCGATCAATGCAAACTCTTGTTGCGCGCTATCAGGGTTGTCGCGAAGAGATTGGATATGGAAGCTGGTTTCGCTCCAAATCTTTTGCAGGGCTCTTAGAGTGTTGCTGTAAATGACACGAGATGGTTGCCCGAGATCATCGATACGGCTGATGGCGATCTCTTCGCCCGCGGCAGCGTCGGCAACATGCAGCACTCGAAGCCGTCGAGATCGGAGATGGTGGGTGACTTCGGCAAGGTCAGGCTTACGAACAGCAACAACTGCTCCAAGCTCTTCGTTGAACAGCGAGCGGATGCCGTCATCGCCAACGGAAATTTGCAAGCCCATCCGGCTCGCAAATGCCATCTCGAGCAGCGTCGTGAGTAGGCCGCCGTCGCTCCGATCGTGATAGGCAAGCAACTTGTTGTTACGATTCAGATTCTGGATGGCTGAGAAGAAGTCTTTGAATTGAGCAACATCATCCAGGTCTGGGCAACTTCCACTGACCTCCTGCGTCATTGCGTACGCCTGCGCTAAAGCTGAGTGTCCTAGACGTGGCTGATCGGGTCCGAGATCGATGAGGAGCAGTGCGCATTCTTCCTGCGGAAACTGAGGCGTCAAGGTATGTCTGACGTCCGTTACGGGAGCAAACGCGCTGACGATCAATGAGAGCGGCGAGATGACCGTATGATCGCCGGCATCATCATGCCACCTGGTGCGCATCGACATGGAATCTTTGCCGACGGGAATCGTGATTCCCAGTGCGGGACAGAGTTTCATGCCAACAGCACGCACGGCATCGTAGAGTTTTTCGTCCTCGCCCCGAGCACCAGCGGCCGCCATCCAGTTGGCCGAAAGCTTGATGTTGCTCAGAGAAGCGACGGCCGTGCCCGCCAAGTTGGTGATCGCTTCGCCTACTGCCATTTGCGCACTGGCAACGGCATCGCTCACTGCTAACGGGGTGCGTTCTCCAATGGCCATTGCCTCGCCTGTTGTAGCGCCCAGTGCGCTCATTGTGACAGCGCAGTCAGCCACGGGTACTTGCCAGGGACCGACCATCTGGTCTTGCACGGTCAAGCCGCCAACCGTCCGGTCTCCAATTGTGATGAGGAACGACTTGGAGGCCACCGAGGGCACTCGCAGCACGCGCTCGATCACCTCCGCCAGTGGGACGTTTCGCAGCCGCTCTGGGGCTTTCTCTACGATGATGCGTTCAAAGGCCCGCATCATCTTAGGCGGCTTGCCAAAGAGGACGCTCATTGGCAGCTCAATCGCCTTTATCTCGCCGTCGAGAACTGTCAGGTGCTTCTCCGACTCGGCGTAGCCAACGACGGCGAAGGGGCAACGCTCGCGCTCACATATCTGTTCGAAACGAAGGAGATTGTCGGGAGCCACCGCGAGCACATAGCGCTCCTGCGATTCATTACACCAGAGCTCGAGTGGGTTGAGACCTTCGTCGCTTCGCGATACCGCCGCTAGATCGAAGCTGCCGCCCAGACCGCCATCTTTCACTAGTTCCGGGAAGGCATTTGATAGTCCGCCCGCACCAACGTCATGAATGAACGCGATGGGATTTGCCTCACCAAGCTGCCAGCAACGATCAATCACTTCCTGTGCGCGGCGCTCCATTTCCGCGTTCTCGCGTTGCACGCTAGCAAAGTCTAGCTCCGCATTGCTGCTTCCAACCGCGCTGGAGGCTGCACCACCTCCAAGTCCGATCAGCATGGCCGGTCCGCCAACACAGATCAACGCATACCCCGGTTTGATCTCACCCTTCTCAACATGCTCTGCGCGAATGTTGCCAAGGCCGCCGGCCAGCATGATCGGCTTGTGATAGCCAAAGTGCGTTCCTGCTACATCCGCTTCAAAGGTGCGGAAATACCCGCAAAGATTTGGCCGGCCGAACTCGTTATTGAAGGCTGCTGCGCCAAGTGGGCCTTCGATCATAATGTCGAGCGGAGACGCGATGTAGGATGGCTTCGACTCGTTTGCCTCCCATGGCTGCGGCGCTTGCGGCAGACGCAGATTGCTGACCGTGAAGCCGCACAGCCCTGCCTTCGGTTTGGCACCGCGCCCGGTCGCTCCCTCGTCCCGAATCTCACCGCCCGCGCCAGTAGCAGCGCCAGGAAACGGAGAAATCGCGGTGGGGTGGTTGTGCGTTTCCACCTTCATGAGGATGTGAATGTCTTCTTCGTGTGCACGGTACGTCCGTTCATCCGAATCCGGAAAGAAGCGCGCCCCGCGCCAGCCGCGCATGACCGCAGCATTGTCGCGATACGCAGAGAGGACATTTTCTCCGCCCTTTTCGTAAGTGTTGCGGATCATGGCGAACAGCGATTTAGCCTGAGGCACACCGTCGACCGTCCAGTGTGCATTGAATATCTTGTGCCGGCAGTGTTCGCTGTTCGCCTGCGCGAACATGTAAAGCTCAACATCAGTTGGGTTGCGTTGCAACTTCCGAAACTCGTCGACAAGGTAGGCGACTTCATCCGCTGCGAGCGAGAGACCCAGCTCGCGATCAGCGGCTTCGATTGCGCGAGCACCGAGACTCAGCACATCGATGTGCATCATCGGCTTGCTTTGGCGGGGATCGAACAGAGAAAACAGTTGTTCCGCGCTCTTGAAGAACACTGTCTCGGTCATGCGGTCATGCAGAAGCCCAGCTAGACGCTTTGGCTCTCGAGCGCCTTTGATGCGCACGACTCGCCCACGCTCAAGGCGCGCGATTTTGTTGAAGCCTGTGTTGCGGAGAATTTCGGTTGCTTTGCTCGACCATGGAGATTGGGTGCCCGTGCGAGGACCAATCCATACGCAAGAATCGTTAGGAGCGGAAGCGCCAAGCTCAAGTAGTTGCGCGAGCCGTGACTCATCGGTGGTGCCGTCGCTTGCCTCCTGCAGAAGGTAGATGTACTGCGCAGACACCTGCATCACGCCTGCATCTTGCGCACGAAGCCGCTTTATCAGCCGCGTAGCCTCAAAGTCGGTTAGCGCAGAGCCGCCCGGCAGCATGCGGACGGTGAACTCGTGTTTAGAGCTGCGCCGAGAAGTTTCTTGAGATATGGCTGGCGACATCTTCCGTGTGCTTGGCAGCATCGTTGCGTTGTTTTTCAAGCGTTGCGAGATACTCCTCCGTCACATCGCCGGTTACATAGCGGCCATCGAAGACGGAAGTGTCGAAGTGTGTGAGCCCTGGGCACGCCTGAGAGACAGCGTCTTTCAGGTCCTGGAGATCTTGAAAGATAAGCTCGTCAGCACCAATGTCATCAGCGAGTTGCCGCACAGTTTTTCCGTTTGCTATCAGCTCGGACCGGGCGGGCATATCAATTCCATAGACATTTGGAAACAGCACGGGAGGCGCCGCTGAACACACGTACACGTGCTTTGCTCCTTGCTCGCGAACCATGGCGATGATTTCTCGAATGGTGTTTCCGCGAACGATCGAATCATCGACGAGCAGAACATCTTTCCCCTGAAACGCTTGCGGTATAGGGCTCAATTTGCGGCGGATGGACTTCTTGCGTTGCGCTTGACCGGGCATGATGAACGTTCGCCCGACATAGCGATTTCTGACAAGCGCATCACGATACGGCAGGCCAAGTTCGTTTGCGATCTCCTGCGCGGCAACGCGGCTTGTTGATGGTATGGGCACGACGACGTCGATAGGCAGATCCGGCCATTCGCGTTTGATCTTGGACGCTAGCTTGGTCCCCATGTGTATGCGGCTTTCGTACACCGATGCGCCATCCAGAACGGAATCCGGCCTTGCCAGGTAGACAAACTCGAATAGGCACGGCGCCTTCTCATGCGCCTGCAAGCTGGTATGAGTGTGCAGATCGCCTTCCATATCGATGTAAATCACTTCGCCAGGCGCGAGATCATGATGCAGATCGAAACCCGCTACCTGCAGGGCTACACTTTCCGAGGCGATCATGTAATCAGTCTTGCCATTCTCGACGCGGGTGCCAAAGATGAGCGGCCGTATGCCGTGGAGATCGCGGAAAGCAACCATGCCTACGCCGGCGATCATTACCACCACGGCGTACCCACCCTTGCAGCGGCGGTGCACTTCCTCCACAGCCGCAAAGATGTCGAGCTCGTTTGGGTTGACCATGGCTCGCCGCGTCATGGCGTGAGCGAACACATTCAGCATCACTTCGGAATCTGATGTGGTGTTGAGGTGACGGAGGTCTGTCTTGAACAGGTCCTCAACAATTTCCGCAACATTCGTCAGGTTGCCGTTATGAGCGAAGACGATTCCGTGAGGCGAATTTACATAAAACGGCTGGGCCTCGGCTACCGAAGCACAGCCTGCTGTCGGATAGCGAACGTGACCGATACCCATGTCGCCGAGAAGCCGCGCCATGTTCGCGGCGTCGAAGACATCAGTGATGAGGCCGTTGCCCTTGTGCAAATAAAAGCGCTCGCCGAAGCACGTGGCGATACCCGCAGCATCCTGTCCGCGATGTTGCAGCATGGACAACGACTCATAAATGACGTGGCTTACCGGGCTGTGCCCGAAGACCCCGACAATACCGCACATCTAATCCTCGCTGTGTAGAAGGGTGAACAATTCAAAACGGGTCATACCTGTAAGAATGCGAAATCCCGCATGATTAGAATCTCACGGGACGCTCTTACAGATTGCGAAACGGTGGAAAACACGCGTTGCGTATTTTCTAAGCTGGGCGAAAGCCACAGAGCTGCATTGCGCGCACTGGTTCTTTGTTGCTCATGAAGTGCTTCCAGATGAAGCCTGACCGAAGGTTTTCCGCCATCATCATGCCGATACCAAGATCGATACCGAGCACATCATTGTCGTACCAGTTCGCCGCTGGGTGGAGAGCATCCCGAAAGCCGTACCGGCCATAAGCCTGCCCCCCGTAGCTGTTTTTCAGCGCACGCTGAACTCGAAGACACTCAGCAGGGAGGAACGGCAGTGATCCTGCCGTAGCGCATGGGACCACCGTTCCATCCACGGGTCCTAGCTTGGGCGGGCCACCCCACGCTCGATATCCCGTGGCAGAATCCGAAGCAGTGACGCCCCAGTAATCATCCGTGTAGCCCTCTTGCAAACCCAAGCAGAACGCCATGTGCGCTTTGGTGGCGGTGACGGAATTCTCAAAATAGTTCGCATACTTGTCGCGCTTAGCGCGGAAGTCGAACCAGGCATGTGAAAACTGATGTACAAACAGCGGGTCATGCGATCCGATGTAGCTATAGTTTCCAAATTGCATGACAGGCCTGCTGAAGCTGTCCCAGCTTGAAGCGTCAATCGGATGTGTAGGAGAACCGATCGCTAGGAGATACAACATCATCAGTTCGCAATAGCGATCCCAGCGAGTCTTGATGAAGCCGGCACCGAAGAACCCGCCTGTGTTGTATCCCATGGAGAGCGTGCTTCCGCCGTTCATCATCCACGGCCAATCCACGCGCTCATATAACTTGGTCGCCAGATCTGTGATAGCCGGGTCTTTGAAGTAAGCTCGCGCCGTAAGAACGCCGCACATCAGAATTGCAGTATCGATCGACGAGATCTCACTGCCGTGCGCGGGTTTACCCGTATGCACATCGCTGAAATGCGAGAAGAAGCCATGCTCGTGCGGCAGCTTCAGCAGATAGAACTCGAGCGTTGTGCGAACCCGCTGCAGAATGTCTGAGTGAGTTCTGTAATGCCGCTGGTCCGCAATGCACAATGCTCCCAAACCGAATCCTGTAGCTGCAATGCTGGCGAGTGACTTCGGTGAAAGCTCACCCGTAGCGTTGTCCCACTTTGCACGATCCAGAATCTGGCCTGTGGCGGGGTCCGTTTGCTCCCAGAAGAACAGCGCGGCGCGACGTTCCAGGTCATCAAGAAGAGCATCGTCTTCAGGAGAGAGCCCCCGATGAGATGATTTCGCCGGTTGCCGCTGCGGCTTCGCCCAGGCTGGTAGAGCAACCCCGGACACTGCTCCCGTCATGAGTCGTAGTGCGTTGCGGCGTGTGTAGTCAATTGCCATAGATTCAGACGAGACCTAGTTGGCGTGCTTCCCGCTTTCAACCCGCAGAACGACCAAACCCTGCTGTGGAACTGTCACGCTGAGCGTACCGCCGGCCAAATGCATATGCTCTGATGGAGAAGCTTTCCCGGCAGCCTGCAGGGTCTTTATCTGCTCTCGGCTTGGAGTGGCCGGCCGGCCCATCGCGTCGAAGGCCTTGATGACGTTGCCGTGCTCTTCATCGACGCGCCACAATGTCACGGCAGCATTCTTGGCTACTCCTTCGAGCCTGAGGCTGAATGTTTTTGTAGTGCGCGGACCTGCCGGGGGGGGCGTGTAGGTCGCGCCAGTGCCGTCAGGTGGAGCGTAGTTCCAAAGAGCAATGGCGAAGGTCCCGTCGGCTGCCTTCGTTGCAAGCGCGTCGTCCGAGTCAAGCTTGATCCGCCGGTCGCCCAGTTCGTGCAGCGCTGCAAATACATTGAAGGCCGGTTTTGGAATGTTGTCGGCCGCGATCAGACCGAAGCCGCCATAAAAAGGGGTACGCACCACTCCCTGCTCATCGAACACATCGGAAAAAGACCAGTAGCTCATGCTTTGCGTCAAGCCGTCGCACTGGCCGATCGTGGTTGCCATCCAGGGTCCCATATACGCCGTGTCTGTCACGTTCGGCTCGTTCGCGTAGCTGGCGTTGTACTCGCTCCAGATGAGTGGAGTCTGCGGATACGGCGAGTTCACAATTTCTTCATGAACCTTCTTCACTGCCATGCAAACCAGCTTGTCACGTGGGATTTCGCCGGTACGGTGGAAGACATCCGGTACGCTGTCGTTGCCATAAACGTGAGTTGAGGCAAAGTCGACGGGAACGTTGTTGTCCTTGCAGTGCTTCAGGAACTCGCCGACCCATGCCGCCTGGGCCGTTGATGGTCCACCCACCTGAAGGCGCTTGTCTACAGCCTTCAAAGCACGCGCCGTGTGGTCATACAGCTCAAAGTAGGTTTTCTGCCTGGGATTGCCGCCCCAGAAGTCGAGGTTGGGCTCGTTCCACACTTCGAACTTCCACTGAGAGACTTCATTGATTCCGTAACGCTCGATCAGGTGCTTTGCGAACGCTTGAATCATCGCGTCCCACCTCGCATAATCCGCAGGCGGCGAGACATTCGGGTGATCCCAGAATGGATGAAGCTTTTGCGGGTCCGCGGCGAGCTTCTTCGGCATAAAGCTCAACTCAACGAAGGGCCGGACGCCGCGCTCCAGCAAGCCGTCATAAATCTGGTCGATGTAGGAGAAGTTGTAGATCCCAGCGTTGTCCGCCGCAGCGGTGGACGCCTTTGCCATCTGAGCAAACTGGACGGATTGCCGGTCCGGGTCGTACAGCCCGACTTCGTCGCTGAAGATCTCGTGAAAGCGAACCGATTCAAACCCTGTTGCCTGCTTCACCGCGCTGAGATCGTCTCGGTAACTTTCGCGCAGCGCGAGGATCGCTCGCCCGGATCCAAATGTCTGTTCCCAGAAATGCGGGAATGGGGTCGTCTGGGCATGAGCGTCAATGGTGATGTGTTCTTTCTCTTGGCCTCGCACAGCTGGCTCCGCAGCAATAAGTAGAAGTCCGGCAACAAGAAGAATCGGCACCGCGCGGAGGGAAAAAGGAATTTTCATGGAGAGTCCTAAGGGCGCGAACTTACCGTGCTGTACGCCTGACATTCGGTGAAACAGAAAAGAAAGGAGAGAGTATCCGAGTGGACACTCTCTCCAGTTGACTCCGACAGGCTTAGAAGCTCAGTCGTGCTTGCATCTGCACCTGACGCCCAGCCAGACCGCCGCCAGATGTTCCGAAGACAGGGCTGGTGATGTCATTGTTTATCCCCGGGCTTGGGTTGTCCTGATTGAAGACGTTGAATGCGTCCACTCTGAACTCAAGCCCTGTGCGCTCGCCCAGGTAGTGGTTAGGAATTCCGAATGATTTCGTCACAGTTGCATCAAGAGCCGAGTAACGCGGTCCGACGAAACTGTTGCGTGAAATTCCTGGTGTCGGGAAGAAGGTGACGGGGTTGGGATAGGTGCTTGATGTGGAAGCAATGAAGGCAGGATCGTAGCTGTTGAAGTAGGCTTGGCCACCGCGGGAGAAGTTTGATCCGTAGCTCGTGGATTCGAACGACTTCTTGCCGCCATCGCTTCCAGCACCGCCCACGTATTGTGTTGGACGAAGCGTTCCGTAACCGCTGCCTGTGTAATACGCATTGGTGCCGTAATTGCGCACAGGGGTCCATGGGAATCCTGTGTGTAAGTTGAAGATGCCACTGAGATTGAAGCCGTTCAGCAGAACCTTGCCTAAGGCGTTCGAGCCGTAATAGAACTTCGGAGAATACAGCCCGTACACCTTGAAAGCTTTGTTCACATCGAAATCTGAACGCGCACGATTGTAGTAAGGCTGGTATGGATATGGATCCTCTTCATATGGCCCAGAATTATCGTCCATACTCCTGGCGTACGTGAAGCTCGCATCTACCGTAAAGTTGTGTGCATAGGTATGTTTCAGGTCCACGAGAAGCGCGTTGTAATTCGAGGCCCCGGAATCGCCGAAGTACTCGATGTATGGAGTAGCTGGGTTGAATGCATATCCACGAGCTTGCCCATAGACGTACAAATTTTCGTGGAAGATCAAGTGATGAGAGGAACTACCTTCGTAGCCAACACTGGCGATGAGATTGCGGCCAAGATCGTATTGCGTGTCCAACGAGTAGTGATGAACCTGCTGCGTGTGTAAGTTGTTGGGGTACGTCGTCAAATTAAAGCCGCCTGTTGTTGGGAGTCCGTTGGTTCCGTAACCGGTAATTGTGTTTGGATTGGCAGCGTAGCCGAACAGCGAATTTGAGTTTGCAGGTACGTTGTACTGGATGCGTGGATCTGCAGCGGTCGGAGTGCTTTGATCGAAGGCTGGCGAGACGGCATCGTTTGGGTTGTTCGAACCGTTCGCAGAGATCGCAATTTCTTCCTGGTTATAGTTGATGCCGTAGCCGCCTCGAAGAACGAATCGCTTCATGAACTCCGGGTTGTAGGCAAAGCCAAATTGGGGTCCGATGTTGTTTTTCTGTGGCGTCCACTCTTTGCCACCGCGAATCAGGGTGATTCCCGTGAAGGTAGTGGTGCCTGTCCCGAAGACAGCGTGAGGCAGATTATCCTGTTTCGAATATAGCGCGTCGAAATAGTTGTAACGAACTCCTACATTCACAGTAAGGCTAGGCGTGATTTTCCAGTCGTCCTGTACGAAACCGCCGTAAATCCATTCACGCATGTCGTAACGGTTGGAAAAGGGGATACCTGTGAAGCGATCAAAGGTGCCGCTCTCAGCATACGGAGCGTCATTTAGAAAATTCCAAACGTTGTAGAAGCTGAATTGTGGGCGAGCAGCGTAAACGGCATCCTGTAGATAGTGGAGCTGCGTCGCATCTGCTCCGAACTTGATCGTGTGATTGCGAATCACCTTCGTTGCCACATCCTTATAGCCGAATGTCCACTGATCCAAATGGCTTGGACCGGAAGCACCGAAGGCCTCAATCCCTGCGTTCGGCAGTCCATTGATGCTATCCGTCGGCAATCCGAAGGGTGCCTGAGGGTTGTCTGTGACCTCGTTCCATCTCCAACCGGCAGCGTTTGCTCGCGCTTCATTCAAGAACGATGGTGAGAAAGTGTGATTGTAGATGACCGAAAACGCATCGTTGATTTGATTGTGATTCCACTGGTTGTAGCCGCGAGCGGGTCCGTTAATGTAGTGCTCTGTAACAGGTACCCAATAGATTGCGAAGGCGAGATGGTCCCTTTTTGTCACATCCGCGTCCAGACGACCGTTGTACTGGGTATTGGTCGTTGTGTTGGGAGTAGCTGTCTGGAACTGCGCGACGTCAGCGATACCATCAAGACCGCCTCCAATACCCGGTGCTGCGCTTGACACGTAGGTGGGATCTTGTGTGCCCTTTGCGGTCTTGAGGGGTGATCCAATGTCAATGCCTTGGCCAGCAATGGTGTTGCAATAGGTGCCTACCGCCAAGCCGGCGGTAGCACATGTTGTTGGCAGCAGTGTGGCGCCAACAGGAGAGTGCCCGCCAAACGTTGTGTACTTGTTTGAGATATAACCAGCCGGAGCCAAGCCGTCGAATGCGTTTGTTTCGTACCAACCATTGTTCGTGTCCGTGGAACCAATTCGGATTGTTTCGTAAGCGAAGAACCCGAACAAACGGTTCTTCAAGAAAGGTCCTCCAATGCTTCCACCGATATCGTTATATCGAGCAGTATCCCGCACTAGACCGTGAGCAGCGGCGCGGTTCACATTGTTATTTGCAACACCAGGCCCCAAGGTAAACGGCAGAAGAGAACTGGGGCCGTTGTAGCGGTTGAAGGCGTTGAGGCCTGGCCGGGCAACGCGAAAAAAAGCGCTGCCATGAATCTGGTTCGTACCGCTCTTGGTCGTTACCTGCATGTTCGCGCCACTGAAGCGTCCGAACTCTGCGTCGTAACCGTTGCTGGTGATCTTGACGCTATCGATTGAGTCTTCATTGGGAGTAATGACAGTTGTACCGCCCCAGACTGCCGATGTGGTGCTAATACCGTCAATGTTGACGCTGTTGGTCTCGTATTGACCACCGTTCGCGAGCGTCTGCGGTCCGTTTTCCGTCGCGAAGGGACCCTGTGTGGAGCTCGAACCACCTGGACCCTGTGTTCCTGGTAAAGAGTTTGTGCTCCCGTTACCACTTCGCTGACCATCTCCAAAAGCGCCGGGCGTAAGCTGCGCAAGCTGGAACACATCTCGGCCGGCGGACGGAAGATGCTGAATCTCGTTGCTCGAAATTGTCCCGCTGGTAGACGCTGTCGCAGTTTCCAGCGAGGGCATCGTGTCGGCATTCACGTCAACCGTTGTAGTCGCCGATCCAGCCTCGAGCTGAACGTTCACGTTGTTCGGCTGCTCAGGAATGATTGTGAGATCTGAGATGTTCTTAGTCTGAAAACCAGACACGGAAGCAGACAGTCTGAAGTGATCCGGCGGAAGAGCGTTGAACGAGTAGAAGCCGCTTTCATTCGAAGTTGCATTCAAGACTTTGCCGGTCTCCGTGTCTCTCAGCGTGAGCTTCGCATTGGGGATCACGGCACCCGTTGTGTCCGTGACAGTACCTGTTAGTGATGCGCGGAATTGGGCGTGCGCCGCGGCCGCTATCGACAGGGTGCAAACTGCCGCAAGCAGCAGCAGAGCGCGTGAGCGCAGGTTGAGAATCTTGGTGTAACGCATACAGCCTCCAAAGTTGAAACACACTACGAGTGCAGTCGATCTTTATCTCGCTGAGAAACTTGTTCGACAAGCCTCTGAGAACGTACTCGCATGAATACAGGTAATGCAATCGATTGCGCGAAACGAATAGTGACTCACCCGAACAAGGGCTGTCAAGCGTGTTTTTGTCGGCAGGGTATTCGCAAGGTAAGGTGTTAGAAACCCTCTGTCTATGTCGCCTTCCGAAAAAGATCGACCGCCGCGCGCGACGAGTGCCAATCCTCTGCGCACTGCCGCCGCACCCGTAAGCCTGAAGACTGTGGCCGAACAGCTTGGCCTTTCCGTGGCTACGGTTTCGCGCGTGCTGTCAGCGGCGCCGGCTGCGCGCTCGATACCTAAGTCGACGCAGGACCGCATCTTTGCGGCAGCCGCTGAGTTGCAGTACCGGCCCAACCTTGTCGCGCGGTCGCTGCGCAGCCAGCGCAGCTTGACCGTGGGCGTTATTGTTCCCGAGGTGTCCGAAGGGTATGCGACGCTCGTGCTTAGCGGCATTGAGCAGCGTCTGATGAGTGCCGGCTTTTTCTACTTCCTGGTAAGCCATCATCATCGGCCTGAAATGATTGAGCAATGCCAGCAGATGCTGCTGGCGAGAGCCGTAGAAGGGCTGATCGCTATCGACACCCCGCTGACGCATCGCGCACCCGTACCGACGGTGACTGTGTCCGGGCATCACGAGCCGGATGGTGTCACGAATATTGTTTTGGACCACGGCCGGGCGGCGGAGCTCGCCATAACGCACCTGATAGAGCTTGGGCATAAGTCGATCGCCTTCATCAAGGGGCAGGCTTTCAGCTCCGACACTGAAGACCGCTGGCGCGCCATCAAGCAGGCCATGGCGGCGCATGATCTGCGTATCGCGCCTGCGCTGGTTGCGAGGCTTGAGGGCCTTGAGCCCACGCACGATCCAGGCTATATCGCCACGAAAAAACTGCTCGCCTCTACGACGCGCTTCACTGCTCTTTTTGCTTTTAATGACACATCTGCAATCGGCGCGATCCGCGCGCTCCGCGAGAAAGGTTTGCGCGTGCCCCAGGATGTGTCGGTCGTCGGCTTCGACGACGTCCAATCCGCCGCATACCAGAACCCCGCATTGACGACCGTTCGGCAGCCCTTGCGGACCATGGGGATACTCGCTGCCGAGCAGCTTCTGGAGCAGATCGGCAGCACGACGAACCTCACGGTTCAGCAGATTACCGTCGCGCCTGAACTCGTCGTCCGCGAGTCAACGGCGAAACGCACCACATAGCGATCACTGCGGCGGAAGCTGCGTTCGATCCCATCCTCCGCCCAGCGCCTTCACAAGCTGCACGGTCGCATCCATACGACGGCGAAGGATGTCTACATCGTTTCGCTCGTTCACCAAGGCTGAGTTCTGAGCGGTAATGACCTGCAGGTAGGTGTCGACGCCCCCGACGTAGCGATTGTTGTAAATCCGCTGGGACTCAAGAGCCGCTGCGGTAGCTTCTCGTTGTTGTTGCGCCTCGTCCTGCAACACGCGAAGCGCGGCGAGTTCATCTTCCACTTGCTGAAAAGCGTTCAGCACAGTCTGTTTGTAGTCGGCGGCATTGCGATCAAACTGCGCGATGGCTTCGTCCTTCACGCCCTTGCGCCGCCCTCCATCAAAGAACGTGTAGGCCAGCCCGGGGCCAAGCGAGTACACCACACCCGCCGGGCTGAAGAGCGACTGCACGGTAGTCGAACTCTGGTATCCGAGCGAGCCGCCCAACACGATTCCCGGGTAGTACGCCGCCTGTGCGATTCCTATTGCTTCATTACCTTCCGCAGCACGCCGCTCGGCAGCCGCTATATCGGGTCTTCGCTCTAGCAGTTGCGAGGGCAGGCCCGTGGGCAAGATTGGCGGCTGTGTGCTGACATCCAGCGGTGAAAACGGAATGCTAAAGTCCGCAGGCGCTTTGCCCAGCAGATTTGCGATAGCGTGCTCGGATTGCGCTCGTTGCACCGCCACATCCGCGGCCTCCACCTTCGCATCCTGCAACTGCGTTTCTGCCTGGGTCACGTCGGCCTTGATCGCCACGCCGCCGTTGTAGCGGTTGCTCGTAATGCGCAGAGCGTCCTGGTACTGTGCCACGGTGTCGTTCAGCAGCTTTTGCAGGCTGTCTGCCGTGCGGAGCTCGAAGTAGTCCACTGCCAGTTCGGTCTGCAGCGAAAGCACGATGTTGACGCGGTCAGCAAAAGACGCCTGCGCTTCTTCTTTGCCGGCAGCGATGTTGCGTCCGACCTGCCCCCAGAGATCCACTTCGTAAGCGAGCTGCAGTGGGTACTGGAGTGTAGCGTTAGGGCTGTACGCGGGCGCGGGATTGAAGTAGGGCTGGTTGCGATTGAATCGTCCACCAGCCGTGGTGGAATCGAGACCGAGTGTAGGAAAGCGATCTGCTTTGCGCACTTTGATTTCTGCGCGGGCGGCACGAAGGTTGGCATCGGCCTCGCGAAGCGTCTGGTTCGCGACCTCAACCTGCGGTTCCAACGCATTCAGGCCGGCGTCGCCAAACACGGTCCACCACGCGCCCCGGGGGATCGCGTCGATCGGTTTCGCAGGCACCCAATCTGCTAAGCCCGTGCTTACTTCCTTGTAAGCATCCGGGCCGGCTTCCTTATACGCCGGAGGCGCGGGCGCATTGGGCACCACGTATTTTGGTCCAACGCGGCAGCCGCTCAGGCAAAGCAGCACGCAGACGGTTGCGGCAAGCGAAAGAAAGTTCCTGCTCATTGCTTTGCTGCTCCTGTTGATCGTGGCGCGATGCTGGCGATGCGGACAGGCTGACCCTCCGCCAGAGAATCGGCTGGGTCCAGAATGATTTCGTCACCGGGCTGCAGGCCCGCAGAGATGGTCACCGTGCTGCCGTTGTCTTTGCCGATGGTCACCGGTTGGAGATGAACGCGGCCGTTCTGCACGAGTCCAACGCGAAGCCCTTCAGCCCGGAAGAGCAGCGTGTTTGCAGGAACTCCCAGCGTGTGTTCGCCTTGCGGCAGCGCGAAATGAGCAAACACGTACGCGCCTGGCAACAGCTTGCCTTCCGCATTGTCGACATCCACTTCTACGTTCAACGTTCGCGAAGACTGGTCGATGGCACTGGAGTTACGCGTCAGGCTTCCATAGAACGTTTGCCCCGGATACTCATCAAGCGTCAGACCAACCTGCTCACCGTCATGAACTGCGGGCGCATACACTTCCGGCACAGCGACGAACACACGCAGCTTGCCCGTTGCTGCGATACGGAATAGATCTCGCGGCTGCGCGCTGCCCGAGCCCGCGTCGATCAGCGCACCAATATCTGTGTTTCGTGCTGTCACTACACCACTGAAAGGAGCGTAGATGCGCTCGAAGGATTGCAACTGCTGCAAACGGCGAACATTCGCTTCCGCCGCATCCACTGCGGCCTTTTTCGCTTGCGCACCGCTTACGGCGACGTCGGTCTCCTGCTTCGAGACCGAATCCTGCTTCAGCAGATTCTGGTAGCGCTCAGATGTCGTGTTTGCGAGGTTGAGATCCGCTTGCGCGCTCTTGAGGTTTGCTTGAGACACCTGAAGCTGCTCATCAATCTCAGGCGTTTCAATCACAGCCATCAACTGCCCTTTGACGACGCGCTGACCGATGTCGACGTAAAAGGCCTTCAGATAGCCATTGGTGCGGGCGTAGATCGGCGTGTCGTTGAACGCTTGCGTGTTACCGGGCAAAGCAATCTCGGTTTGCACGCCCGTTGTGTTCGGACGAACTACATTTACCGAGAGCGTTGCGCTATCGCGTGTGTTTTCTTCCAGACGGTGCTGAGCAGACGCCCGCGAAAGTATCCCAAATACAATTACGCCTGCCGCAAGGATCACAACAGCTCCGATCACAAGCCACAGACCAGGAGAAATTCCGCCACTACTTGCCGGTTGAGCGTGTGGGGGATTGGGATGCCCGGCCAGAGGCATCTGCTGAGACGGAGAGCGTCCGGCGTTGTCTACGGATGCCGCCGTCATGTCGGTGTTGATGTTGGTTGCCACTATGTTCCATCTCCAGAATCTTTATCTATGCGTTGGCGTGAACAGGCTATTCGTCTGCATGCGCCAACTTGTGTTCCTTATCGCCACCATGCAATAACGCGAACACGGCGGGTACGAAGATGAGCGTGGCTATCGTCGCGAAGCACAAGCCTCCGATCACCGCACGTCCAAGAGGGGCGTTCTGCTCTCCGCCTTCACCGGCCCCTAACGCCATGGGGATCATGCCGATGATCATCGCGAGAGCAGTCATCATGACGGGACGGAAGCGAGTTGCTCCTGCTTCGATTGCAGCTTGTACTGCGCTGCCAAGTACGAGGAATCGCTCTTTCGCAAAGGAAACCACAAGGATTGAGTTGGCTGTTGCCACACCCATACACATGATCGCGCCCATGAGCGCAGGCACAGACAACGTTGTGCGCGTAAGGAAGAGGAAGATCACGATCCCTGCGATCGCCGCCGGCAAGGCTGTGATGATGATGAACGGGTCAAGCCAGGACTGGAAGTTCACCACGATCAGCAGGTACACGAGCAAAATCGAAAACAGCAGTCCAAAGAGCAGGCCTGTGTACGAGCTGCGCATGGTGAGAACCTGTCCGCGAATATGGACGAAGTTTCCAGACGCGAGATGCGGTTTGTATTTGTTGACGATCTTCTCCACATCCCTGGCTACCGCGCCAAGATCGCGGCCTTGAACGTTGCCGTAGATATCGAGCGTGCGGCGGATATTGTAGTGATTCACAACAGGCAATTCAGTCGAACGTCCGAGGCTTGCCACATCGGCTAGAATCTCCGGCTTGGCACCGCTGCTGGAGCTCACGGGAATGTTGCGAAGATCGTTCAGCGACTGCACTTCGTACTGCGGCGTTTGCGCCACAATGTTGTAAGCCACTCCATTTTTCGGGTTCAGATAAAACTGCGGAGACAACTGCGTAGAGCCGGACAAGATGTTGAGCACGGACGTGCCTACGTCGCGCTCCGTGTAGCCTCCCTGCTGCGCCTTCGTCCGATCGACATTCAGGTTAATGACTGGGTAATCGCTCGGCTGTTGGAGACGAACATCCACAAGCCCTGGAACAGCGCGGAGCTCTGCGAGCATCGAATCCGCGATCTTGCGGTTGCCGGTTTCGTCGCGTCCGTCGATCTGCACGTCGATTGGCGCGGGAAGACCGAAGTTAAGAATCTGCGTGACGATATCTGAAGGAAGGAAGTAAAACGTCGTCCCCGGAAACTCCTTAGGCAGTTTCTGACGCAAGGCTGCGACGAACTGTTCGGTTGGCGTGTGGTCCTCGCGCAACGAGACGAGGATGTCAGCATCGCCAGATCCAAACAGTCCGCTGGTAGCGTGCTGCGTGTTCAACGTGGAATACGGCAGCCCAATGTTGTCCAGAATGTTGTCCATCTGATCAGCCGGGACCGTTTCCCGGATCGACTGCTCCACGAGGTCCGCGAGGCGCGCGGTTTCTTCGATACGCATACCCGTTCTTGTGCGCATATGGAGGATAAAAGCGCCGTTGTCGCTGGCCGGAAAGAAGTTTTGCCCGAGGAAAGGAATCAGCAGCAAAGAAAGCGCGCAAGCGCCAAGGAAGATCGGGAGGAAGAAGATGCGGGCCGCAACAAGTCGCGTCAGCAGGCCTTCGTAGCCAGAGCGCACACGCTCAAACTGACGCTCGAACCCACGCTGAAACCGGGCAAGAGGATTCATAGACAAAGGCGCATTGTGACTGTGTGCCTTCAGCAGATACATCGCCAAGGTCGGGACAAGGGTTCGCGAAAGAACGTAGGAGGCGAGCATCGCGAAAACGACGGCTTCGGCCAGCGGAACGAAGAGGTAGCGAGACACGCCCGCCAGAAAGAACATCGGCAGGAACACAATGCAGATACAAAGTGTGGACACTAGCGCTGGAACGGAAATCTGCGCCGCACCTTCCAGGATCGCATCGTTGAGGGCGTGACCTTCCTCAAGGTACCGCTCAATATTTTCGATTGTTACCGTTGCATCGTCAACAAGGATGCCGACTGCAAGCGCAAGTCCACCAAGGGTCATGATGTTGATGGTTTCGCCAAGCAGACCAAGCACGGTCAGCGAGGTAAGAATCGACAGCGGAATCGAAACCGCGATGATAAGGGTAGACCGCCATGATCCGAGAAACAGCAGGATCATCAGGCCGGTAAGTGCTGCAGCGATCACTGCTTCGCGAATGACCCCATTCACCGAACCGCGCACAAAGATAGCCTGGTTGCCGATTGGCGTGAGTTTCAGCGACGAAGGCAGGCCCTTCTTCACATCCGGCAATTTGTCCAGCACGCCTTTTACAACGTCGAGCGTCGACGCATTGCCGGACTTCAACAGCACGAGTAGAACACCACGTTTACCGTCCTGCCGAACGATGTTGGTTTGCGGGATGCTTCCATCGTTCACGTTCGCAACGTCGTGCATGTAGACGGTCGTACCATTCACCTGCTTGATGGGCAGATTCCCCAGGCCCTCAATTGTAGAAGGCGCGCTGTTCAGGCGGATGTCGTATTCAAGATCACCAATCTTCGCCGTTCCGCCTGGTTCCACGACGTTCTGTTGAGCGAGTGCGTTCAGAATGTCTACTGGAGAAAGGCCTTTGGCCTGCATCAATCGAGGATTGAGCAGCACCATGATCGAGCGCTGCTTCCCTCCATAGACATTGGGCACCACTGCCCCGGGAACAGTCACCAACTGAGGGCGGATAAAGTTCAGTCCGTAGTCGTTCAGTTGTTGCTCGTTCAGTCCATCACCCGACATTCCGAGCTGCAGAATCGGTACGCTGGAAGCGGAAAAGTTGATGATCTGCGGCGGAAGAATGCCCGGCGGAAGCTGGCGCAACGTAAACTGCGACGCGGCCGAGACCTGCGAATTGGCACGATCCACCGACGCGCCCTGTTGCAGATAAATTTTGACGATGACCTGCCCGTTATACGTCGTGGATTCGATGTGCTCGATGTTGTCCACCAGTGTGGTCAACACCTTTTCGTAGGGCGTTGTGAGGCGGCCTTCGAGTTCTTCCGGACTTAGCCCGGTGTACTGCCAAGCGACCGAGATCACCGGAATATCGATGTTCGGGAAGATGTCTGTAGGCGTGCGAAGAATCACCACGGGCGCTGCTATGAGGATCAGAATCGCCAGAACGATGAAGGTGTACGGTCTGGTGAGGGCGAGTCGAACGATCCACATGTACCAATGACTCCGCGTAAGAAGTAGTTCTTCTTAATGACAGCATAGGAGTGCTAAAAGGTGCACAGTTCTTTCCTTTATTATCTATCGGTTTTTCCGATAGGCTTTGAGGCTGTGGAACTACGGCACATTCGTTACTTTCAAGCGGTGGCGGAATTTGGCAGCTTTACCGCCGCCGCCAAGCGCCTGCACGTTTCGCAGTCTGCCATCAGCGAACAAATCCTGGATCTTGAGCGTGAGATCGGCGGTCCTCTTTTGGACCGTTCCGGGCGCAAAGTTCAGCTCACTCCAGAAGGACGCGTATTTTTGGAAGAAGCGCGAAGAACGTTGGAAGCCGCGGACCGCGCCGTGGACCGCACCCAGCGATCGTTCCGTGGAGAGGTTGGTACGCTCTCCATCGGCTTCTTTCTGTGGGGATCGGGTGGCTTCTTTCCGCGCATCATTCGCGAATACCGTCGGCGGCATCCGGCCATTCGGCTAACACTGCATGACATGCACGCCCGTGAACAGCCTGAAGCGTTGGAGGACGGACGCATCGACGTTGGCCTGACGCGGCCCCTCGAGCCACCCTTCGAACAAAGTCTGCGCTCGGAGTTGCTCTATCGTGACCCAATCGTCGCAGTGCTGCCGCGCACACACCAGTTCTCAGGAAAAGATCTGCCAGCAAACCTGCTGAAAGGCGAAAGACTTGTGCTTCACGACAGGCCATCGAATCCAATGCTCTATGACGGAATCATCGCGATGTGCACGGGTGCCGGTTTCACTCCAAATGTCGTCAACACTTCGCAATCATGGTCAGGCGTGCTCACGCTGGTGGAAGCGGGGGAAGGCGTTGCACTGGTTCCTTCGGGCGTCCGTCATTTGCAGGCGCGCACGCTAAATTTCAGCAAGCTCATTCCGGACACGCTCTCGCTTGGTTTGTCGGTAGCGTGGAATCCCCGCAATGAGGGTCCCGCGTTGCATCAGTTCCTTGCTTTGCTGCGAGAAAACCGAAAGCGCATTCGCGCAACAGGAACTTAACCTTTAGGCCATCTGGCGCGCACGTTCTATCGCACGCACGACGGCCCGAGCTTTATTCACGCACTCTTCGTACTCCTTCTCCGGTACGGAATCCGCTACCACCCCGGCACCGGCCTGGAGATAGCCTTTTTCGCCGTCCATAAAGAGCGTGCGGATCGCGATGCAGGAATCCAGATTGCCGTTGAAATCGGCATAAACGATTGCGCCGCCATAGACACCGCGGCGTGCGGGTTCCATTTCTTCGATAATCTCCATCGCGCGAACCTTTGGGGCTCCACTAAGAGTCCCCGCGGGAAAGCATGCACGAAACGCGTCGAGAGCTCCGAGGCCGTGCTGTAGCTTTCCTTCAATGGCGCTTACCAGATGCATCACGTGTGAGTAGCGCTCTATGAACATCAGGTCCTTCACGCGCACGCTACCGAACTCGCTGACCCGGCCGACGTCATTACGTCCCAGGTCGACCAACATCACGTGCTCAGCAACTTCTTTCGCATCGGCTCGCAGGTCTTGTTCCAGTTGGCGGTCCTGCACGTCAGTTGCTCCGCGGGGCCTGGTTCCAGCGATCGGACGATACTCCACATTCGCGCCGTGCACTCGCACCAGAAGCTCCGGCGACGAACCCACGATGTGGCATTGCCGCTTCGAAGATTTGCCGGTCTTGTACGCTTTGATTCCCTTTGCGTCGAGGCCGAACCGCAGGAAGTACATGTAGGGCGACGGATTCACGATGCGTAACGACCGGTAGATATCGAAGGCGTCGACGCCCGGAGTGCAATCAAAGCGCTGCGATAGTACGCATTGGAAGACATCGCCGGCTGCAATGTATTCCTTGGCGGCTTCGACTGCTCCGACGAATTCTTCTTTGCTGGTGCGAGCTTTCAGTGTCAGAGCGCCGCGCGATTTCCGTTTGGAACGCTGAGGCAGTGCCGCGTTCAGCAGCTTTTCTAAGGCATCCAGCCGCTTGACTGCAGCCGTGTAACTACTCGCATTGATCTTCGCTCTTGCGCCGGCTGTGACGATCAAATGCACGGCCTTCTTCACATGATCGAATGCCAGCACCTCATCGAAAAACATAAGGTAGCCGTCTGGAATGTGCAGTTCGTCCTTGGCCAGTTCCGGAAGCTTTTCAATACGCCGTACGACGTCGTAGCTGAAGAACCCGACTGCTCCAGCCGTAAACGGTGGAAGACCGGGGAGCTTGGCTGGGTTGGCTCCTGCGAGCGCCACTTTCAACTCTTCAAAGACATCGCCGGCGTAGCTCATTCGCTTTCGCCCTTCGGTGACTGTGATCTGTCCATTCGCCGCGGTCATCGTGCGGTAGGGCCGTACGCCGATGAATGTGTAGCGGCCAACGTGCTCGCCACCTTCGACCGACTCCAGCAGAAACGCTTCGGGTTCATTCGCTGCAACGCGAAGGAAGGCCGAGACCGGAGTCTCAAGGTCAGCCGCCACAATGCGCGTGACAGGCACCATGGAGTGCTCACGCGCAAGTACGCGGAACTCTTTCGCGCTCGGCGTAATGTCAGGTTGGGCTTTCGGCATCGCTTTCGTGAGCATAACAAGATGCCGAGTACCGCACGAACCAGCTCCAAAGCGCAGAATTGCGCGGGGGTCTGGCGTTCGTTGTCTCGACTACGGCCTGACACCTTCGTGGGTTGCAAGCGGTGAGAGGCTGCGCCTATACTCCCTCTCGTTTGGCCACTGACCGGTCTGGCCACTGTACGTTCGATTTTGCGACTCTTTGCGGATGCGGCGCGCGTCTAAAGTTCTGGGCCACACCAGCCCGCGGGAGAAGCAGCGATGGCCGGAGAACATCTGGTACCTCATGGCCCGGCACTCGCCGCGCGTCCGGAACCGGCAAAGAAGAAGGAATCAGACATGGCAGTAACCACCGCTCCAATCTCTTTGGAGCAGGAAACAAACCCCTGGGAAGCACAGGCGGCTCGCTTCGATCTCGCTGCAAAGACACTCAACCTTGATGCAGGCATCTGGAAGGTGCTTCGCTATCCTCAGCGCGAAATCATTGTTCACATCCCCGTCAGCATGGATGACGGATCGATTGAGGTTTTCACCGGCTATCGCGTGCAGCACTCCACCGCACGTGGACCGGGCAAGGGCGGCATCCGCTACGCTCCGGAGGTTTCTCTTGACGAAGTGCGCGCTCTCGCGAGCTGGATGACCTGGAAGTGCGCCGTGGTGAACATTCCCTTCGGCGGCGCAAAGGGCGGAGTGATCTGTGATCCCCGCCATCTCAGCCAGGGTGAACTCGAACGTATTACGCGACGCTACACAGCAAGTCTCATCGAATTTATCGGCCCAGAGAAAGACGTTCCCGCGCCTGATATGAACACGAACGAGCAGACGATGGCATGGATCATGGACACCTATTCCATGCACATGGGGCAGACCATAACCAGCGTCGTCACCGGCAAGCCGGTCAACATCGGCGGATCTCGTGGAAGGCGTGAAGCCACAGGGCGCGGCGTCAGCGTTGTTACCGATCAGGCCCTCAAACACCTGAACATGTCACCCGAGTCGACCACCGTCATTGTGCAGGGGTTTGGGAACGTTGGCTCGCACTCAGCAAACCTTCTTTGGGAAAAGGGCTACAAGATCATCGGCGTCGGCGAGTACGATGGCGCTCTGTACAACGCGAACGGAATCGACATCAGTGAATTGATGGAGCACAAGGCCCGCACGGGAGCGATCCACGGCTTCGCTGGGGCAGACGCGTTCGACAAGGACGAACTGCTCACCGCCAAGTGCGACGTGCTTATCCCTGCCGCCACCGAAAACGTGATCACCAGCCTAAACGCAGAACGGCTTCAATGCCGGATTCTGGTAGAAGGAGCGAACGGGCCGACTACCATGGTGGCTGACGGTATCCTCGCTGAAAAGAACATCTTTGTGGTGCCGGATATTCTGGCGAATGCCGGCGGTGTAACGACCAGCTACTTCGAGTGGGTGCAGGATCGCATGGGTTATTTCTGGACCGAAACAGAAGTGAACCAGCGGCTCGAACGCATCATGGTCGACAGCTTCAATGACGTAGTGCAGTATGCCGTGAACCACAATGTGGATAACCGCATTGCGGCCTACATGCTGGCAATCGACCGGGTGGCTTACACCACCAAGCAACGAGGCATCTACGCCTAGATTCACGGCTGACATGCGAGGGAGGCATCCGTTTGATGCCTCCCTTTCTTCTTGCTACAGCAATGGTGCATGACTCTTTCGTGTGCTGGCTGATATCGCTGGCGAAAGCTACGCTTCTGTTCAGAGAAGAGGAAAGCTGCATCGGCGTTTCCGCGCCACTGAACCTCATGAGTAAGAGAGTCTCCGCAACCAGAGCCGCCTATGACGCCAGTGCGCAGGCAGCCATCGCGAACCGGAACCTAGCCGGTGCGAGCGTTCGTCGTCCAAGAGGCGTGAAGTTCGTGGCAATGTTGCAGGTGCTGAAGGGCGTGACGCTGATGGCGACCGGCTTGCTTTTGCACTGGCGGCCTGAGGTCGTGGCAAGCTCGCGCGCTACGCTTTACCCACTGCTATTCATTGCCACACGCGGCAACCCATCGGTGATTGATGGAGCTCTGCAAGGCGCAAAGCTCGTGCCGGGGCTGCTCTTCTTATTCGGCTTCTATCTTTCGGTCGTTGGCAGCGGCTTGTGGCACCTTCGCAAGTGGGCTCGCCGCACGGTTATGGTGACGTGCGGGATCACGCTCATCCTTTGGCTCAGAACCAAGCTGGACACAGGCTTCTTCGTCCCTAGTGCTGCTGCAACCGCATCTCCCGATCTGCAGAGCTTCCACGTGCTGCTCATTCTTGATGGTCTGGTGTTCTTGTACCTCGTGCGGACGAACATAGGCAGCAGATTCAAGGCTATTTAGACCCTGCTTGGAACAAGCATTACAGATGCACGTTCATGCTCATCCCGACGGCATGGGTCACAGCGGCACTGCCCGTGGAAGAACCTTGCACGGCAAACGTGTAACTTCCGGGCTTCACGCCAAGGTCAGTGCAATGGCCGCATCCGCTAAACATCGGCAGGACGGCGAGCAAACAGCTCACCCCAACGGCCCTGAGCCAGCGCCTCCTGCGACGAAACAACAAAGCAACGATCCCGGCCAGTAGCGGAAACAACTCTGCTCTTCCGGCCGACCTGAAATATGGTGTTTCACTTCCGCAATCATGTGGAGCTGCAGGATTTAGGGTAAGCCGTGTTGTTCCTCCCCCCGCAGGAATAAGCACGGAATCAAAAAGGCAACGCATCTCGGCCGGCGCGCTGATGCAGCTTAGCTGCACAGGTTCGTTGAAGCCGTTCAACGGAAGCACGTTCACGCTGACGCTGACGTAGTTCCCTACACCCACAGCTACGTTCACCGGTGTCACTGTCAGAAGAAAGCCATTGCCTGCTGAAGTGAGCGACGCCACAATGACCTGTAGCAGCGTGGCGGAAACGTTCGTGGCGAAGGCTGACGTACCTGCGTAGCTGACGGTGATTCTGTGCTGTCCTAAAGCCAACGACGACGTAGTGTATTGCGCGCTTCCGGTCGCATCCAGTGTTGCCGTACCAAGTACGCTCGTACCGTCCAAGAAAGTGACAGTGCCCGCTGGAATCTGCACGAAGGCGCCGGTCGTTGCAACCGAAGCGGTAAACGTCACGCTTTGGCCCAGGACCGACGGATTGAGGCTCGAGGTGAGCAGTGTCGCCGTTCCAACTGGAGCCGCAGGTGGCAACACAACGACCTGTTTCACTGATGTACTGCTCGAGCCATTGAAGTTCGGTGTCCCTGCGTAGGTCGCCGTGATCGAGTGCGTTCCTACAGTGAGAGTTGAGACCGAAACCGCGGCCACGGCGGAAGCATCCAGTGCGCCTGTTCCGATGGGTGTCACACCGTCGTAAAACGCTACTGGCCCGACGGGTGTCGCGTACCGCGCAGTTACCGCAGCCGAGAACGTTACGCTCTGTCCATATAGAGACGGCGACAGCGACGTTCCCAAGGAAGTCGACGTGTCGTCCGGCAAAACTGTGAAGTCACCGTCCGGCGACGTGGATGGCTCGTAGTACTGGTTGCCGGAGTATGTTGCCACCAGCACATGCTGCCCCGCATTGATACCCTGTTCGGCGCTGTCTGGGCATCTCATGGTGCCACCGGTATAAAGTACCTCGCAAATATCGCTGCCATCAATCAGAAACGTTGTGGTTCCACCATTCAGCGTGGCACGCGGCGCACTGTCTACAGGAGTCACCTTAGCAACAGCGTTTAAAATTTGACCGTAGTAGATCGTTGGCGTCTTGATGGTGAGCGGGATTTCAGTTCGCAGCCTAATGATAGTGTGCGGTATGGAGATCATCGGCAGCGGATCGTAGTTAAGGTCGCCTGAATAAGATGCCGACACTGTATACGGGCCGACGCCGTACATTGGCGTGTTGATCAGATACTCGGCGACGTTGTTTATGACTGCTTGGGGCGAACCCACCGCCACACCATCAAAGAAGAACTGAACGGTCCCGCCCGGCGCGGCGCCGCCGCTGGGTACCGACAGGATAAGAAGTATGTCTATGTTTTGCTCGAAGCGAGAGGGCTGTGGCGAAGCCGTCAACGTCGCCTGCACTGTGCGTGAGGTGGTCTGCGCTCCCAAAAACGGCACTGGAAAACAGACGCAAACCAAAGCGAGTAGGGCCCGAAAGATCGCGTTAGGACGCGGCACTGGAAGCATGGTGAGATATGAATGACTATAGCCAGCCTACGCTGCGTCAAAGAGCCGTGTAAACCACATCCATGCGCCACCTGCATCAACTCCGCGCGTGAGTTTGGCGCGATATGACAGAATGAGATTGTTTCCTCAGCCGAGTGCTCGTGAATCTTCCCAATTCCATCACGTTGAGCCGCATCGCTTGTGTGCCAGTGCTGATCTGGGTGCTCTCGCCAAAGTTTCCCGTACACGGCACGCACGGCGAGCAGGAAATCATCGCGTCCGGGCTCTTCATCCTTGCCTCGATTACTGACGGCCTGGACGGCTATCTCGCGCGGCGACGCGGTCAAATCACGACGCTTGGCATGCTGCTCGATCCGCTCGCTGACAAGCTGATGATCACTGCGGCCTACATCATCCTGGTGGCCTACAACCCGCGCATCGTTGAGCCGTGGATTGCTGTGCTCATCATCGGCCGGGAGTTCCTTGTCAGTGGTCTGCGTTCTATCGCAGCTTCTGAAGGCTTCACAATCGACGCGAGCGAGATTGGCAAACTCAAGACCGTGATCCAGATTGTGTCGGTGGTCGCTGCCATCCTGAACCACCGCTGGGACATGTGGAACCTCTGGGGCTTTCCCGTCGGCGTGCACCTCATTGCCGTTACTGCAATCTACTGGATGACCATCGTCTCGATCATCTCGGCCGTCGACTACTTTGTGGGCTTCTGGAAAAAGATCGATCACGCCTCGGGCAAGCGCCGCCGGCGCAGCCTTGTACTGAGCCGTAAGAAACGTGCTATTGCTCGCGCAGCGAACCAATCGCTCTAACAGCCAACCTTCCGCCTCGGACCCAACAGCTTCACCTGCCTGCCCACGGGCGCTTCAGCTGTCTGTCCTTCAGCAGCAATCCAGGGCTGGCATGATGGACACCAGTACGTCGAACGCACCTGCTCGCCCTGTTTGCGCATCATCACGATTGCACCGCAGCGGCGGCATTCCTGCCCTTGCCTGCCGTACACCCACAGCCGGTCGCTGCGGTCCATGCTATGCGTGGTGCGCCGGTTTCCGGAGTACGTCACGATGCCGTCACCCGAGCCATCCAGTATGTTCGCCTTCATGTAGCGTTGCGACACGTCAGCCATCACTTCCATCTCACGCTCGGTTAAAGTGCGCATCTGGCGGAACGGGTTCACGCCGGCCGCGAAAGCGACTTCGCTCTTATACACGTTGCCCAGCCCTGCAAGCACTCGCTGATTCAGCAAAGCGACTGCAACTTCATCGCCTGGGTGCGTCGCCGCTCTCTCCTTCAACGCACGTACGCCCGCTTCGGTTGAGTACTCGTCGCTCAGAATGTCTACCCCGAGCTTCGGGACCTGCGAGTTGCGCTCGAGCGAACGCGCCGTGTGGAACTCGGCAACGGGTACATTGAACGCTACAGCCTGGTAGTCTCCACACGTGATGGCGCAGCGCATGCGGTTACGGCCCATCCACCACTTCTCGCCCGTCTTGTAGATGTGCCAGGACCCCGACATCAGCATGTGAGTTAGCAGAATCAAGTCGCCGGAGAAGTGAATCAGGCACCACTTCCCTCGCGCCTCTACCTTCTCGACTGTGCGCGCCACAACGCCTTTGTCGTCCGCAACAGAAGCAAGCGTGGCAAGGTTCGCTTCGAACGCCGTTACGACCTTGCCGCCGACGGCCTTCTGCATCGCGCGGGCGGCTCGATAGATTGTGTCGCCTTCAGGCATTTGCAAGTCCGCTTCGTTGGATGACCTCTATGGCAGAGAGGCGCAGACGGGAGCATAACAATGGCAGCAACGTTCTTCACCCATGTGAAGAATGTTCCACATAACGTAAGTGTCGCTCGTTTAGTGTAACCACAAACATGTAATTACATTAGGCACGTTGCAACGACTCTGCGGGCCGCCCAGGCAACTGTGGCAGTCCACGCCGCACATTGAAGCCCATCGGTCCCACCTGAAACCCCGCATCCAGCAGAAAGCGCGAAAGCGGATGCTCTGCTGCTGACACGCCGTTGATTGCTGTAATCAGCAGGCCGCCGCGACCGCGATTAGCCTCGGCCTCCTCGCGCTGCACAAAGGCCACGAGAAATTCGGAAAGCGCGCGTGCCGTCTGCGAGCGCTGCGGCTCTTCTTCCGGCAACAGCACCTGGATGTTCGGATTGCCTCGGCGCAGGTAAGCCGTAAGGGCGCCATCGACAAGCACCACGCGTGCGCCCACACTGCGCGTCAGAGACGAGCCTTCTTCCGGAGCCGCAGGCCAACGCAGAAGCGCACCGTAGGGGTTCGCCGGGTCCGTCGCTGCGATCAACAACACCTCGTGCTCTGCCCCGTCGCCGGTTTGTGTGCGCAAAGAGCGCAGGAGATCAACCGCGGCTGGCATCGCGAACTGAGTGGCACCTAAGTCGGCAGCAAAGTAGCCGCGCCGCACTCTTCCACTCTCTTCCAGAGCTTTCAACACGTCGTAAACCGCGGAAAATCCGCCGGGAAGACCTTCTGCATGCGCCGTCTCACGGAACACCACGCCATACCGTGTAAGCATTTGTTGAGCGATCGCATGGCTCCAATCCGTCTGCCGGGCGGGCGTGCTTCTCGTCTGGTCGAATGCGACGGCATTCAAGCTCCAGCGGCCCTGGGCCGTTGGAGGTGTCGTCCTACGGCTTCTGAAGCCGACCTGGTTATGCACGCGGCGCACGGGCTTCGCGTTGCGGTTTGAGCTTTCCGTGCGCTGGCAGTACGCCCGCAGACAGTGCACCGCATCATTGGTTAGTAGGCCGCGCCAAACGAGCGACCAAAGCGCCTCGATCGTTTCGCCGGGGTACCCGCCTCCCACGCCATCATGCAATGTCGCGAAGAACGACGCGCCATGAACTTGCAGGTAAGCAACGATCGCCTGCTCCTTTTCGCTTAAGGAGCTGTCTGGCTCGTTCGCATCCGTCTTCTGAGCCTTGGTCCCTGAGCTCTGCACCCTATCTACCGGCCAGAGCAGCGGGAGTTTTTCCGCGAGGTACAGGCCGATGCGACCGTCGCGTTCTCCCAATGGCTCGAGGCCCACCCACACGACTTCACCTGCCGCGATCAAAGTGTCTAGATCTGCAGGTTTGTACCCAGCTATGCGTGAAGGCAGGATTTCCGTTTCCAACAGAGATGCCGGCAACGGCGCACCTTGCAGGTTTTCAGTCACGTCCAGCAGAGCATCCAAACCGCGCCGAGGCTGCACGACACCCTGCCAGCGAGTAAAGAGGCGCGCCAGCGTGCGCTGTTCCACCGGCTCGACTTCTTTGCGCAACCGCGCCAGCGATTTACGACGGATCGACCGCAGCACTTCCGCATCCATCCATTCGCGATTGACCCCGCCCGGCCGGAAGCCGCCCTCGATCACGCGGCCCATGCCTACGAGGCGCTGCAGCACCGCCTCTACGCTTTCTTTCGGCAAGCCGTAGCGCGTCGCGACATCGCCAGTCACAAACGGCCCGTGCGTTCGCGCGAAACGCCGCACGACATCGAGCAATGCATCCGGCACGGGTTCAAGAAAAGCAGTCGGCAGGCCAGGCGGCAGCGGCACACCCAGCGCATCGCGCATCCGCGCTGCATCCTCCACGGCAAGCAGACGCTTTTCGCCGGCGATCATCAGCTCCAACACGCGGCGCGCCCGAATCAGGCGCTCGACCACGCCAGGAACCTCGACAGCATCGCTGCGTTTCGCAAGTTCCTCACGCGTCAGATCGCCGAGCCGGAGTAGCAGGTCGTGCACGCCGTCGACATTGCGTGCCTTGTAATTGTCCATCAGGCACTGCAATTGCTCTTCGGTTTCTTCGATGGCTCCTATATCCAGCAGCTCGCGTAGATCCGCATCGCCCAGCAGCTCACGTAACTGCTCCTGGTCGATGGAAAGCGCCTGCGCGCGGCGCTCTGCCAGGGGCGCGTCACCATCGTAAATGTAGTTCGCCACATAGCTGAAAAGCAGCGCACCGGCAAAAGGCGACGGCGTACGCGAGTTCACCACATGAACCCGAATGCTGCGGCTGCTGATGGCGCGCAACGTTTCCATCAACGCGGGCATGTCGAATACATCGCGCAGGCATTCGCGATATGCCTCCAGCAGCATGGGAAAACTGGCGTAGCGCGCTGCTACGTTTAGGAGATCGTAAGCGCGTTTACGCTGCTGCCACAACGGCGTGCGGCCATCCGCACGCCTGCGCGGCAAGAGCAGCGCCCGAGACGCCGCTTCACGAAATTTCGCGGCAAACAACGCAGTCGACCCAAGCTGCTGCAGCACCAGGTCTGCAGCTTCCTGCGGCTCGAGCATCAGAAGCTCGGCCTCAGGCGGCGTATCCGTCTCCGGAAAACGCAGGACAAAGCCGTCTTCACTCCACATCGTCTCGACGTCAAGCCCGGCTGCCTTGATCTTCGCCGTCACAGCCATCGCCCACGGAGCGTGAACCTTGCTGCCAAACGGTGTCAGGCAGCAGACGCGCCAGTCTCCCAACTCATCGCGAACGCGCTCCACCACGATCGTGCGGTCGTCGGGTACCTGCTCCGTTGCGAGCTCCTGATCGGCAAGATAGCGCAGGACGTTTTCGGCGGCTCTTTCGTCGAGGTCATGTTCGCGGGTTAGTTTAGCGACGGCGGCTGAACGAGGCATTTCGCGTAGTTGGCGCACCAGCGCTCCGATGCGCCTGCCGAACTCAATGGGTCGCCCAGCCTGATCGCCGTGCCAGAAGGGCATCTTTCCAGGCTCGCCAGGTGCCGGGCTCACGAGCACGCGATCGTGCGTGATCTCGTCAATGCGCCAAGTCGAAGCACCCAGCACGAACGTGTCCCCCGTCCGCGCTTCGAACACCATTTCCTCATCGAGCTCGCCAACGCGCAGCGGCTTTGCGTGCGTGCCGCTGAGAAACACTCCGTACAGCCCACGATCCGGAATCGTACCGCCGTTCAAGATCGCGATGCGCTTCACGCCCTGCCGAGGCGTAATCCAGTTGCGCGTGCGATCCCAGGTGACGCGCGGCCGCAACTCGGCAAACTCATCCGAAGGGTAACGGCCAGCCAGCATGTCCAGCACGCCTTCAAACACTGCCACGCTCAGGTCTGCGAAGGGTGCCGCGCTGCGCACCAGCCGCAGCAGCGCATCGTAGCTGATGCCTGCCGCTTCTTCTTCCGCGTCATCTGCAACGGTGATTACCGCAGGCTTGCGCTTCTTTGCTGGTCGTGAACCCTCTTGCTTCCGCTCCATCGGAGGATGCGCGACGGCAGCCACCATTTGCTGCGCCAGAACATCCAGCGGGTTGCGCAGGAATCGAGTTGACTCCACATGACCCTCATGCATGGCCTGCGTAACGGCAGCACACGCAATCAAGTCAGCACGGTACTTGGGAAAAATCACGCCTGTCGACGGCGCGCCAACACTATGTCCCGCGCGTCCGATGCGCTGCATACCGCTGGCCACGCTCGGCGGCGCCTCAATCTGCACCACCAGGTCCACTGCACCCATGTCGATGCCAAGCTCAAGCGACGACGTGCAGACAAGCGCCTTGATGCGCCCTGCTTTCAGCAGCTCTTCAATTTCGCTGCGCTGCGCTGCGGCGAGTGAGCCATGGTGCGCGCGCGCGATCGATTCTCCCGCCAGCTCGTTCAGCGCCCCGGCCAAACGTTCTGCAACTCGGCGCGCGTTTACGAAGATCAGCGTAGATGTGCGTTCACGGACGATCTCTAACAAACGCGGGTAGATGGACTGCCAAATGCTCGTACGCTTCGGCCCTTGCGAGGCGGGCCCGCTTGGCAGATCATCGATCTCGCCAAGGCGCGCCATATCTTCCACTGGCACTTCGACACGCAAATCGAGCGTCTTACGTGCGCCCGCGTTGACGATTGTCACTGGCCGGTAGCGCGGACCGGAAGCTCTATCTTCGGTGGCCGCGTCTCCTAGGGCATCTGTTACTGCGATGGCTGCCCGCGTTTCCGTGTCTTGCCCTTCCTTGTCACCGGAGGTCGAAGGAGCGGTGTGCTTCTTACCGAGTTCAGCGTCAACACTCCCAGCCGCCCCACCCAAAAATCGCGCCACTTCCTCCAGGGGCCGCTGCGTCGCGCTCAAACCGATGCGCTGCAGCTTGCGACCGCACAGCGCCTCCAGCCGTTCCAGAGAAAGCATTAAATGGGCGCCGCGCTTTGTCGGAACGAGAGCGTGAATCTCATCGATGATCACTGTCTCGACGGAGCGCAGTCCCTCTCCGGCATCCGAGGTCAACAGGAGATATAGCGATTCAGGTGTGGTGATTAGGATCTCGCCTGGATGACGCTTGAATCGCGCTCGTTCTTTCGGCGAGGTGTCTCCAGTACGTACGCTGATCTCAGGTACGTGCGCGGGAACGCCTTGCTTTTGTGCCATGTTGGCGATGCCCGCAAGCGGCGATCGCAGATTGCGCTCCACGTCTACCGCCAGCGCCTTGAGCGGCGAGATGTACAGGACGCGACAGCCTTCCTGCGTTGAGGGCTCACGCAGCATCAGCTTGTCGAGGCACCAGAGGAACGCAGTCAGAGTTTTGCCGGTCCCCGTCGGAGCAAGGATGAGTGTTGACTCGCCCCGCGCAATCGCGGGCCAACCCTCGCGCTGTGGAGCCGTCACTCCTTCGAATACGGCGCGGAACCACTCAGCCGTAACCGGATGAAATGAGTCAAGGACATCATCAGTAAACACAGGTTCAGGCGCGACTATTGGAGGCGCTTTTGGAGACGGCTTCTTGGCTGGAACGTTCTTCGCCTGCTTTGTCTTGCGCTCAGCCAAGTGCGGTTACTCCAATGCGATCTTCGGGGTTCGAATCTGCTGTTGATTGGATGCGCCACCAAGCATAGCCGCATCGATGCTCATGCCTCTTCGCCTGCCTCTCATTTTCACCAAGTCATCGTGACAGACCGCTTGCGTTCTTCGCTTCAACTGTCATTTCTGACCGGCCTCGGTAGATGCCGTTGACTACTTCCTTACAAGGGCTTGCCCGGCGTTCAGGAACGGGCTACCCTAAACGACTCACCATGACAGAACCGAAACAACTCACCCCGCTCACACAAGCGGAGCGGCAACAACTCATCGACCATGCCACAGCGGTCGCCAAGCACTCGTACTCTCCGTACAGCCATTTCCGGGTGGGAGCCGCGCTGCTCCTTGAGGATGGCGCCACCATCACCGGTTGCAATGTAGAAAACTGCTCGTATCGTCTGACCAGTTGCGCGGAGCAGGCGGCAATAGCGCGAGCTGTCTCAGAGCGCGGCCCGAAGATTCGTTTGCGAGCCGTTGCTGTAGCCAACCTCAATGGCGCCGCCTCCATGCCATGCGGCGCTTGTCGACAGACGCTCTCCGAATTTGGCGGAGATGCTACCCCGATCTTCTATCCAGGAGACGGCGGCACACCGGAAGAGACAACGCTGGGCGCACTGCTGCCGCACGCATTTCGCCTCGAGCATCTTGAAACCGCGGATAAGAGTTCATGATTCACCCTCTCGACATCATCATCCGCAAGCGCGACGGTGCCGAGCTGACGAAGGCGGAAATCGAACAATTCATCGCAGCAGTCGTGCAAAGCGGCGAGAATTCCGAGCAGGCTAACGTCACGCCAGCGCAGATTGCCGCGTTCCTCATGGCTGTCTTCCAACGTGGCATGTCACGCCGAGAGCTCGCCGACCTCACCGCCGCCATGCGCTTTTCCGGAGAGACATTCGACACGAGCGCGCTGCACACATTCACAGTCGACAAGCACTCCACCGGGGGCGTGGGCGACAAGACTTCGTTGCTCATCGCGCCGATGATCGCTGCCGCAGGCATTGAGCGAACACCATCCATCTCCGTTCCGATGATCTCGGGCCGTTCGTTGGGTCACACCGGCGGCACGCTCGACAAGCTCGAAACAATCCCCGGCTTCAATACACAGCTTCCGCTCAATCGCATGACGGAAGTGCTGCGTAGCACCCACGCGGTCCTCGTCGGGCAAACACCGCGTCTCGTTCCAGCTGACCGCATTTTGTACGGCATGCGGGACCACACGGGCACGGTCGAATCTCCATTTCTTATTTGCGCCAGCATCATGTCAAAAAAACTCGCGGAAGATCTCCGTGGGTTGGTGCTCGACGTGAAGATCGGCAGCGGTGCATTCATGCCAACCTACGAAGCCTCAAAGTTCTTGGCCGAGCTCATGGTTTCAACAGGTGAACTTGCCGGTACGCGTACGGTGGCGCTACTTACCATGATGAACGAACCGCTCGGGCGCTTCTCCGGCAACTGGCTGGAAATTTGGGAGTGCGTGGATATCATGCAGGGCAAGCGTCATCCCATGTCCGCAGACCTGATTGAACTTTCCAACATCCTGAGCGGATGGATGCTCTACTTCGCGAACAAAGTGACGACTCCGGAAGAAGGCGCGTCTCTCGCCAATCGGCTGCTCGAGAGTGGTGTGGCGTATCAGTCCTGGCTCTCGATCGTGGAAGCGCAGGGTGGCGACACAAGCGTGTTCGAGAACCCGGCCGCGTTCCACAAACCCGAAGCGAGTCGCGTCTTCCGCGCGCATCGCGCAGGGTTTCTCGCCGGCATGGATTGCAAAAAGGTCGGCTGGGCGGTACAGCGGCTAGGAGCTGGCCGCAACAAACCTGGTGACCCAGTGAGCGCGCATGCTGGTCTGCAATCTCATGCCAAAATCGGGCAGAAGATGGGTGAAGGCGATCCACTGTTTACTCTCTACGGAGATTCAGAGGCGCAGCTGGATGAAGCCACCGCGATGCTGGCGGAAACTGTCAACATCTCCGACACGTTACCGGCAACATTGCCTCTCGTTCACGAAATAGTCCTTGGATAACCTGGTTCATCGTGGCTCAACAAACGGGATCGCTTCGGGCAGGACATTCGAGCATAAGTGCATCTGAAAATTAGGAAGCCTGCGCGAAGAAGAAGCGCGGGTTAGGGGGCCAAATTGCTATCCAAAGTTGCTCTTCTCTTATTTCTTTGTGTCTTTGCTTCGCTCCCATGCGTTGGACAAGCGATCGTTGTTCATGAAGTCGTTGGAACATCCAGAGCGTTCCTTGTCATTCGTGACGAGGGGGGCGACATCATAGGCCGTGGAACGTTTGTGCAAAGCACGCATGGGTCTCATGTTTTCTCAAAGCTCTCGCTCAATTTCCACGACGGCTCAGTGGACGAAGACACGTCTCATTTCATTCAGGCGCGAACCTTCCGCTTGATCGACGACCATCACGTGCAGAGCGGACCTTCCTTTCCAAAGCCCATCGACGTCGCGATCAATGCGAGCGGAAATATCACCACGAAAACTACGGACAGCGGAAAGATCAAAGTGGAGACCAGCCACATCGATCTACCGCCGGACGTGGCAAACGGAATGCTGGCCCCAGCGATGCTGAATCTTGCCTCGCGCAATGGGGAGGAACGAACGATCAGCTTCATCGCTCCCGCCGGAAAGGGACGCTTGATTCACTTGAAGGTGACCCACGACAGGCTCGACAAGTTCACGATCGCCGGAGGAACTGTTGCGGCTGATGTTTATCGCGTGCACTACGACCTTGGCGGAGTTGTGGGCGTCGTCGCTCCACTCGTAGGCAAACAGCCCGCAGACACCATGGTCTGGCTCACACACGGCGTTCCCTCTCTCGTACGCGAACAAGGGGCGCTCTATGACGGCGGCCCTGTGCTGAGCCTGGAGCTGGCAGGAGCAAGTTTTGAAAAGAACGCAACCTCGCCTAAGTAGATTGCAAAGGCACCGATCCGAGGCTAATTCCTCCAGGCAAGCCGTTCTCCTCCAAACGCCATTTACACTCCATTCATCCCTTCACCCTGGAGTGCCCTTTGGCCCGCTTCACCGGTCTGCTTGGACTCGCCGTTCTTCTTACGGTCGCCTATCTGCTTTCTACGAATCGTCGCGCCATACGCTGGCGCACCGTTGCCTGGGGGCTCAGCCTTCAGGTCCTGTTTGCATTTCTTGTCATCAAGTGGAGCTACGGACAAATCGTCCTTAAGACAGGCGCGGATGCCGTTAGCAACCTCCTTGGTCACGCGGTAGACGGCTCTTCCATGGTGTTTGGCCGACTCGGCAACCCGGCGGATCCGCTGCAGGTCTTCGCATTCTCGGTGCTGCCCACCATCATCTTTGTGTCCGCGCTCTTTGCAATGCTGTACCACCTAGGCATCATGCAGCGTGTTATCAAGCTTGTCGCCTGGATTATGCAGCGCACCATGGGCACGTCCGGCGCGGAATCCACCAATGTCGCGGCTTCCATCTTCATGGGTCAGACGGAAGCGCCGCTGACCATTCGGCCGTTCCTTGGCGGCGCAACCAGGTCCGAATTGATGACAATCATGACCTCCGGCATGGCACATGTTTCCGGTGGCATCATGGCAGCGTACATTCTCTTTGGCATCCGCGCTCAGGACCTTCTTTCGGCGGTCATCATGACTGCGCCTGGAACCATCCTTGTCGCGAAGATGCTTGTGCCGGAAACGGAGGTGCCAGCGACGCTGGGCAGCGTCAACATTCCGACTGAAGACGAGCACAAGAACGAGAACCTCATTGGTTCGATCGCTCGCGGCACCATTGACGGCGGCCAGCTCGCGTTCAACGTCGCCATCATGCTGATCAGCTTTCTCGCTATCGTTGGCTTGCTCAACGCAATCATGCTTGGCATTTCCGGCTTCCTTTGGGCTCATGGACACGTTCCATTTCCTCACTCGCTTGGCAACGCTCTCGGTGTGCTTTGCGCCCCCATCGCCTGGCTCATTGGCATTCCCTGGCACGACGCGCCAATCGTCGGGAACCTAATCGGCACGCGTGCGGTGCTGAACGAGTTCATTGCGTATACGCAGCTCGGTCAACTTGCAAAATCAGGAGCAATCTCTACCCGCACGCTCGCCATCGCAACCTTCGCACTTTGTGGCTTTGCCAATCTTGGTTCAGTGGGCATGCAGATTGGCGGCATCGGTGCGCTGATTCCACATCGGCGTAACGAGCTCGCGAAGCTTGGCCTGCGCGCGATGCTTGCAGGCACCATGGCGAACCTCATGTCCGCTAGTATCGTGAGCATGCTGATCAAGTAGCTCCTGTGGCTGCGAACAGGCAGAGAGCCGCAGGTCTGCGTGTTCTCTGCCTGGCTACACTTCATCGATCAACTTTGCCAAGAGGAACAGTTTGTGCTGAACAACAACAACCAATACTCCCGCACTCTCGCTGCCGCGGATCACATCCGTTCGCTACACGCTGCCAAGCCGCAGCTTGGCATCATCCTCGGCTCGGGGCTTGGAACGTTTGCTTCCGAGGTCGAGAACGCAACGGCAATCGGCTACTCCGACATCCCAGGCTGGCCGCTGTCTACCGTCGAGGGTCACTCCGGCAAGCTTGTTCTCGGGACTATCGGCGGTGTGAACGTCGCGGTGATGCAAGGGCGCGTGCATGCCTACGAGGGTTACTCGATGGACGAGGTCACGTTTCCGACACGCGTCCTTGGGCTGCTCGGTTGCACAAGCCTCATCGTCACCAACGCAGCGGGCGGTATCAACACCAGCTATGGAGAAGGCGCGCTGGTGTGCATCTCGGACCACATCAACCTCACCGGCCACAATGCTGCCGTCGGCCCGAACGAGGCTCGCTTCGCAGTCAAAAAAGATGCTGGCCTGCGCTTCTTCGACATGACCGCTGCGTATTCGCCGCGCCTGCGAAAGCTGGCTGCTGCTGAGGCACAGCAGCAAAGCATTTCCCTGCCGGAAGGCGTATACCTCGCGGTGCTTGGGCCGAGTTACGAGACTGCAGCTGAGATTCGCGCGTTCCGCACGCTTGGCGCTGACCTTGTCGGCATGAGCACGGTGCACGAGGTCATCGTCGCGCGGCACATGGGCCTGGAGGTGCTTGGCCTCTCGCTCGTAACGAACATGGCTGCGGGTGTTCTTGATCAGGCGATCAACCACGCCGAGGTGATGGAAATCGGCGAGCGCATGTCGAAACAGTTCGCGAGCCTGGTAAAGGCTCTCGTGCCTCAGGTCGTCGCGGCCACGGCGCAGCAGTAGCTACACTGTTTCCGTGGACACCCAAGCCGAACAACTCAGCCTGCCGCATCGGCCCATCATTCTAGGCATTGCTGGTTGTTCGGGATCGGGAAAGACGACGCTGGCAAGGGAGCTTGCTTCCGTGCTCGACGCTACGTTGTTTCCGCTAGACTTCTACTACTGCGACCTTTCGCACCTGCCGGAAGACGAACGCGGTCTGCAGAACTTCGATCATCCTGACTCTCTCGAAAGCGAACTCATCGTGCAGGACGTGCGACAGCTTGCGGCAGGCAAGACGATCCAACGTCCGGTGTACGACTTCAAGACGCACTCGCGTGTCGCGGGTACGTTCGAGGCCATTGGTCCGAAGCGTTTTGTCATCGTCGAGGGAATACTCGGACTGCATTACGACAGTCTGTTTCCGCTGTACGACTTCAGCATCTACGTCGATGCGCCGAACGCGATCTGCCTAAACCGCCGCATCTATCGCGACATGCGTGAGCGCGGACGTACCGAGAGGAGTGTGCGCGAGCAGTTCAACGCGACCGCAAAGCCGATGGCAGATCAGTACGTGATTCCCTCGCAGGCTCGAGCAGACCTGACCGTCGCGGGAACCGAGAACCTGGACTGGTCGATTGAGCTGGTGCTGCGCGGGCTGCGTGAGCGCGGGCTAATGGGGTAGGTATCCCCCTCCCCCTGCATTCAGTCGAAAGTATTCATTCTGTGCGAGTTACGCGGTGTTCACCGTGCAAAGTATTCAAAGCAGGAACTTTGTTCGCAAAGTTCTGCATGTAAAGCACTTATTCGTGTTCGATATCAGGCTGCGGTTTCAGTGTATGTATCGGATGAAGCAGATCAAGAAATTCAGCTAACTCCATTGTAGATGAGTTGGCATAGTAATTATGACAGCTCTATTTACCGTGGAATGAGAGACTTAGGCTCCTGCGGGGGCTTGACAGGTTCTTGCCGGAGATCAATTTGGCAAGACTTGAACCGTTCGAGGTGGTGAGGAGCCGGTTCGCGAGCTAACCTTCCCGCGCCCGGCACTGATTATAGGTTCATGGCAACGCTTTGAGTTCTAAACGCTTGGTAAATACAAAGCTAAATCTCTCAATCGCCATCGCCTTTCAAGGAGCTTTTCGTCGCGCGAGAAATGATCATTCCGTAAAAGGTGCGGAGCATGCCGCCAGCTATCAGTAAACGAATGATTGGCCAGATGAGCAACGAGGGCTCTACCGAACGCAGTTCCCAAACGAAAGATCCGCAGCCGGCTGCGATCACTGGAAGCATGAAGCAGCAACTGATCACCGTGATTAGAGCAGGCCGGAATCCGTTATTTACATGAGTCACTGATGTATTGGACCGATCAGCGCGAAGGTCCAGGACGAACGCCCCGCAGTAAGCTATGGCAGCAATTTCGCAGAAGAACATGTATGCGCGAAACTGCCACTTCGCGTCCGCCGTGCTCATCTGTCGCGTGCCGATGATGCCGAGAATGCAGAAGGAAAACCAAATAATCATCTGGTATTTGGCGATGAATCGATTCGACGCTGACTGCACGATGCATTTTCTCAAAGCCAATGGCGGATCTATAGCTCCGCCATTGCCGTGGAGACCGTAAGGCTGACCCTATGCAATAACGGCTTCGAGCTTCTCTGCGAAAGCCTTGCCCTTACGCGCAGCTGCGGCGTTCTTGTGGAAGGCGTAGCCGGCGATGAGTGGAAAGGCGATCGTGGCCTCGGCGAAGACCATTTGCTCGTACGTGAGGTCGACCTTGCCCCAGGAGCTTGCTTCCTTAAGCGTGGAGCCGGAGAGAGCGCCGTCGCGAGCATCGGCGACCGTGATCTGGATAGCGTACTTGTGCATCGAGGCTTCAACGCCGAGAATGTCGGCGGCCACGACAATATCCTGCGCGAAGTTTTTGGGAACGCCGCCGCCGATCATGAGCAGACCCGTGGTGGGGTTTGCGATCTTGATCTGGGTGAGCTCATAGAAGTCCTTGCCGGAGTCGATGGAGACCATGGCCTTGCCCTGGCGAGCATGCTGGTGTGCAACCATCCCAAAGCCAAAGGAACAGTCCGAGAACGCCGGGCAGAAGATCGGCACATCAAGCTCGTAGCAGGCGAGGATGATGGAGTCGTTGTTGCCGTTTTCTGGCGTGCGACCGTTTTCCTTCAGGTAGCGCCCCATTTCGCGGATCAGTTCGCGTGAAGAGTACGGCCGCGGATCGAGTGAGTTGATGATCTTTTCGGTGGTCTCGTCGCAGATGCGGAGCTCTTCCTCGTCGATGAACGTGTCGTAGATGCGGTCGATCATGAGCTCGCGCAGGTCGGCGTCGCCGCCGCCGTACTTGTACTCGTCGCTCGCGATGTAGTGCTTGAAACCGAGCGCTTCAAAGAAGTCCTGGTCGACGATGTTGGCGCCGGTGGAGACGATGGCGTCCACCATGTGGTTGCGCACGAGGTCGACGATGACCTTCTGCAGGCCAGCAGAGATGAGGGAGCCGGCGAGGCAAAGGATGACGCCGCATTCCGTGTCGCGGAGCATCATGTCGTAAATGGAGGCAGCACGCGCGAGGTCGCGAGAGCTGTAGGCCATGGAAGCCATGGCGTCGACCAGCGGAACAACGTTGTATTCGCTGATGTCGATGTGCTTGATGGGGGTCTGGAGGAGTTCTTTTTTCGTAGGCATGTCAGGGATAATTTTATCGTCTTCCCAGTGCGCTGAAACAGGCTTCTATGAATTTGCCGTCACAATGGCGCCCTTGGCCTACGATCCTTATCGCATCACCTCTGCAATGGGTTTCTACGCGAAAGGTATCTCCACTTCCAGGAAGTCTCCGGGCTGAGATTGATGGATGGCGGCCGCAATTTCGTGCAAACAGAGCCGCACTTGCGGCCACTGTGGATTTGTTAGGACCACAATTGCGATCTTCCGATTCGTCAAGTTTTGCTGGTATCGGATGTTCTTGTCGTTGGTCAGGAAAAATCGAAGCCTTCTTCCTGGGCCCGTTGGATCAATTCACCGTTCTTCAACTCGTGCCACCCCAGCCGCCATGCCGAGGTGATCTCATGGTCGGGAAGACTTTTACGTATAGCCCAGGGAACACCATTGTCGAACAGGACCTTCATCAGGCGTAGGACGGCTCCTTATCCAAACTCGAGGTAGCAAAGTGCAGGACGGCCTTGATCTTCTCGGGTTCGATTTCGAAAACCTCCGCTATCTCGGCTGGTGACATACCCGCTTCCAGATTCGAGAAAACGAGTTGCACAGATGTTCTGGTTCCTTTGAAAACCCAGGCTCCGCTAACTTTGCCCGGAACGCTTTCTACATCCGGGCAATGACTCCAATCCAGATTTGCCATGTGTGCACCTCCGTTTTCTCAAGATACGCCGCGGGTGAGGCGGTGCCTACTTCAAAAATGCCTCGATCGCCGCATCGAGCTTTTGTGGCTGGTCATACATGATGAAGTGACGTGAGTCGTCGATGCGGATGAGCTTCACGTTGGGCATGGACTGATAGGCATCGTGGTAGATCGAGTCAATCGCTGCGGCATCTTTGGTTGCAGCGGCGTCGTACGGATAGATCATCAGCGTTGGGGTTTTGATTTTTGCGATATCGCTGCGCAGGTCAGTCTGCAAATCTTCAAACATGGCGTTGACGAAGACTGTGCGGTCGGTAGAGACGGAGCTGGCTGCGACGAGCTTTTGCGCGTCCGCGTTTTTGACCATGCCAGATACAATCATCGGCTGCATGGCGGCGAACTGTGCGTCGGGCATGGAGGCCATCTGCTGCCGCATCGCCTCGGCCTGCGGCTTCACCGCGTCGACCGTGACGTGTGGATCGAAGACGACCGCGTAGAACGGAAGAGCATCGACGATGACCATCTTCGAAATATCGGTGGGGTATTTGTCGGCGAGCATCAGCGCGAGCAGGCCTCCAAGTGAGTGACCGATAACGACAGGGTGCTGCTTGCTTGCGACGATGTATTGGTGCAGCTCTTCGACGATGCCAGGAAGGATTGGGCCGCTGGCGTTTGCGCCCGCTGGAGCGCCCGCGAAGCCCGCAACCTGCACGATGTGCAGCCGGTACTTCGGCGCGAGCAGTTTTATTTCTCCGTCCCACACGGCTTTGGAGCTTGCCAGGCCGGGGATAAGGATCACGTCTGGATTACCGACACTCCCAGCGTCGGTGATGGTAAACCGAGTCGGAGCGGTTGTGGCCGCGTGCGCTGGCCGGCACAGCAACATGATGCCCGCTACAAAAAATACCGCGGTCATCAACCATTGGAGCTTCGTAATCATTGCCTGTTTCATTTCTTCCCTCTTGAACTGCAATATCGTTGTGATTTCTATCGTGCTCGCGACGCGAGCTGCATGGCAGTGTTGCCAGTCAGTCATCGCTTGTGACATTTGTCAGGCCGGAGCTAGTCGGCCTCGAAGATCTTTTCAATCGGCAGAGCGAACAGCTTCGCGATGCGGAAAGCCAGCGGCAGCGATGGATCGTACTTACCGGTCTCGATGGCGTTTACGCTTTGCCGCGAGACTTCGAGCTGCTCGGCAAGATAGGCCTGTGACCAGCTGCGATCGGCGCGTAGTTCACGGAGTTTATTCTTCATCGGTGCCGACCCGGCTGCGGATGGTTTGCACGGCATTGACGATGCCCATGCTCATCCAAAACGTGACGAACTCAGTAAATGGCGGCACCGCAGTGATGGCACCGTAGCTTCGAAGGAAGTCGGTGAACGCGGTGAAGCCAAGCGTGATGGCGATGGCCCAGAGCATCGAAACGACTGTCTGGTGGCGCTTGAATTCATCGCGCTCGTCGCGCAGGTAGAGTCCGACAACCAGCAGCATGAATAGGATCGGGATAGTCGGCAGCGCGGCCGCGAAGTAGAGCTTGGTGGCTACCCAATGGTGCGTTCGCACGAGCGGCGTCACGAGCCAAACCATAAGTATGTAAAACAGCATTACCACGACTAAGCGCTGCGTGTATTGCTTGGCTGCCTTCGATGGATTACTGCACCAGAACTTCCAATTCATAGTTGGTCGCCCTCCTTAGTGACAAGCAAACTTTACGTCAAGCACGCTTGTCATGTCAAGCACCATTGACACAAATATTTGCGGTCCGAAGTGGGCGCACGCGGAGTCCTATTAGGCTAAGTACGGAGACCCGCAGCATGAACGTGAACTTCGCCGAACGCGCGCACAACCACAACTGGAAGCTGGACCCCATCGTGCGCTCGCTGCTGGATACGGACTTTTACAAGCTGCTAATGCTGCAGTTCATCTGGAAGAATTTTCCGCGCACAAAGGTGACGAGCGAGATCACGAACCGGACCGTGCGGGTGAAGCTGGCGGAGCGGATATCGGCAAGTGCGCTGCGCGACCAGATGGAGCATGTGCGCGGGCTACGCTTTCGGCGATCGGAGCTGGTGTGGCTGGCGGGTAACACGTTCTATGGGGTGCGGCAGATTTTTGAGCCTGCATTTCTTGATTGGCTCGAGCACGGTTTCAAGCTGAGCGCCTATGAAATTTCCGAGCACGATGGGCAACTTGTCATTCGCTTCTCTGGACTGTGGACCGAAGTGACAATGTGGGAGGTGTATTCGCTTGCGATTGTGAGCGAAATGAAGACGCGGTCCGCACTCGCAGAATTAAACGAGCTTGAGCTGGATGTGCTGTATGCGCGTGCGAAGACGCGGCTGTGGGACAAAATCGAGCAGCTTCGCCATGTGGAAGGTCTGCGGCTTTCGGACTTTGGAACAAGGCGGCGGCACAGCTTCTTGTGGCAGGAGTACTGCGTGGAAGCGCTGGCTGCGGCGCTGAATGCGGATGGCAGCAATCGTATGACGGGTACTTCGAATACTGCAATTGCGTACAAGCACAACCTGGAAGCCATTGGCACGAATGCGCATGAGCTGCCCATGGCCTTGGCGGCGATGCATTCGCTTGGCAGCGATGAGGAGTTACGTGCGTCGCAATATCGCGTGCTTGAGCTTTGGCAACAGAGCTATGGCGGCGAGCTGCTGATCATGCTGCCGGACACGTTCGGCACGACGCAGTTTCTTCAAGGCGCACCCGATTGGACAGCACGATGGACCGGTGAACGCGTGGACTCAAAGGACCCGTATGTTGCCGGAGATGAGTACATCGAGTGGTTAGAGCAGCGAGGCGCGGATCCGCGCAGGAAACGCCTGATCGCGTCGGATGGCCTGGACGTTGGGGACATCATCGGTCTGCATGAGTACTTCGGGAAACGTATTCGTTTCTCGGCCGGCTGGGGCACGCTGCTGACGAATGACTTTCGCGACTGCCATCCGCGCGGCGCAGACACGTTTGAGCCGATCAGCCTGGTTTGCAAAGTGACCAGCGCGGATGGCACTCCAACGGTGAAGTTGAGTGACAACCCGAACAAGGCGACCGGGCCGGTTGACGAGGTTGCCCGCTACCGGCGCGTGTTCGGCAGTCCTGTGCTGGCTGAGCAGCCGGTGCTTGTTTAGCGCGTTCTCCTCGTGCCTTCGCTTCAGCGGCCTGCGTGTGCCGATGCAGCGTTTGGCAGTAGCGGCTCGACGCCCAGTTCGTACATCAGGAATGCCTCGTTCATCGCGGTATCTTTCAGCGAGTCGTAGCGGCCGCTCGAGCCACCATGGCCACCATGCATGTTCACCATAAAGACGAGCGTGTTCTTGTCGGTCTTGGTGGCGCGGAGCTTAGAGACATACTTCGCGGGCTCCCAATACATTACCTGGCTGTCGTCGAACGAGGTGCGGACAAGGATGTTTGGGTAGTTCTTCGCTGTGACATTGTCGTAAGGCGAGTAGGTTCGCATGTAGTCGAACGCGGCCTTCTCATTAGGATTGCCCCACTCTTCATACTCGGCGACGGTGAGCGGAAGCGACGCGTCGAGCATGGTGTTCATCACATCGACGAAGGGCACGAGGCACAGCACAGCCTTGTAGAGGTCGGGGCGCATGTTGGTGACGGCGCCCATCAGCAGGCCACCGGCGCTGGCGCCTTCCATGCCGACACGGCCTGGCTTGCCATAGCCCTGCTTGAGCAGGTACTCGGTGGCGTCCGTGAAGTCGGTGAAAGTGTTCTTCTTGGTCATCATCTTGCCACCGTCGTGCCAGGGGTCGCCTAGCTCGCCACCGCCGCGAATGTGCGCGAGTGCGTAGACAATACCATGATCCATCAGCACCAGATTCTTGACAGAGAAGGAGTCAGGAATGACAGCACCGTATGAGCCGTAGCCGTACTGGTACAGAGCATTCTCGCCCTTGTGGAAGAGGTCTTTGCGGTAAACAACAGTGACAGGGATTTTGGTGCCGTCTTTGGCTGGTGCCCAGACGCGCTCGACCGCGTAGCTGTCATGATTAAACCCGCCAGGAACCTTTATTTGTTTGAGCAAAGCGGACTTGCTGCTGTTCACGTCGTACTCGAATGTTGATGGCGGTGTGATGGGTGATTGGTACCCGTAGCGGAATTTGGTTGTGGAGAACTCGGCGTTCGTAGCAGGGGCTACGGTGTAGACGGCTTCCGGAAGCGCAATGCTCTTGGTGAGTTGGTTCGGCTGCACGATGCGAATCATCGGCAGACCCTGCACGCGCTCAGTGACGACATAGAAGTTCTGGAAGACATCGACGTTTTCGAGCGGTGTGTCAGCTCGCACGGGGATTACTTCTTTCCAGTGGTCCTTTCCAGGCGTTTGCGTGGGAGCCGTCACGAGGCGGAAGTTCTTGCCGGTATCGTTCACCACGATGTAGAGCGTGTCGTTTCCTTCATCCACGCGGTATTGAATGTTTGCTTTGCGCGGCTCCACGACTGTCCATGCGCCAAGCGGCTCGTTTGCGGGGAGAAGGCGGACTTCGCTGGTGATGTGGCTCTCATCGTACAGTTCCATGTACTTGCCGTCGCGGGTCTTGCCGACGAAGATGTTGAAGCGCTCGTCTTTGTCTTCGTAAACGAGGGGATCAGGCGCTGGCTGCGAGAGCGCGTGACGAAAGAGCTGGCCTGATCTCTTGGAGACCTGGTCTTCGGTTGTGTAGAAGAGCGTGTGGTTGTCGGAGGCCCAGTCAAGCGACGTGACGCGCTCGGCGGTATCAGGAAGCACGGTTCCCGTGCGCAGATCTTTCACATGCAACTTGTATTGGCGGAAGCCGATTGTGTCTGTGGTGTAGGCGAGGAGGTTGTTGTCGTCGCTTACTTGAAAGCCGCCGAGCGACATGAACTTTTCACCCACAGCCATGGCGTTCAGATCGAGCAGCACCTCTTCGGTGCCGGTCATAGACCCCTTTCGACGGCAGAAAACAGGGTACTGCTTGCCCTCGATGGTGCGCGTGTAATACATGTAGCCGCGCTGCGGGTACGGCACGGAGTCGTCGGTCTGTTGGATGTGCGAGAGCATTTCTTTGTACAACGAATCCTGAAGCGGCTTCAGTGGCGCAAGCACTTGGTCGGCATAGGCATTCTCCTGCTCGAGCAGCGCTTTCACCTCGGGGCTCTGTCGCTCTTTCAGCCACGCGTAATCGTCGACAAGGACCGAGCCGTTGATCGGGTGCTCGGTGTGGATCTTCTTGGCGACTGGAGCCGGAGGGGACGGCAGAGTTTGCGCGGAGGCGCACGCGGCTGGTATCGAGAAAAGCAGGCTGCAGAAAAGAAGCGCTGAAAGTGTACGCATGCCCGGATGCTAAATCGAAAGTCGTTGCGGGCTGGAACTTTTCTCCTCGATATACTTCCCGCATGCGTTCTTTTCCTGCTTCCGTGCGCTTCGCCGCCGCTGCTTCCCTGCTTTGCCTGCTTCCAAGTCAGTCAGCGTGGGCCTGGGGACATACGGGCCACGAGTTGGTGAACCGGCTGGCGATCCAGTTCCTGCCAGCGGATACGCCGGCCTTCTTGCGTAACGGACATGCGCTCGACACAGTGGAGTATTTTGGGCCGGAGCCGGACCGCTGGCATAACAAGTCGGAGCAGGAGCTGCGCGACCATGAGTCGCCGGACCACTTCATCGACATGGAATACGCGAATCTTGCAGGCACGTTTCCGCGTGAGCGCTATGACTTCATCGTCGCGGCGCAGAAGGCGGTGGCCGAGCACCCGGAACTGAAGCTGTCACCGGCGAGGATTGGCTTTCAGCCGTGGGCGGTGGAAGAAGCCTGGCAGAAGCTGAAGGTCGACATGCGGTACTACCGCAAGCTGCTCGCAACAAACCAGGACATGGCCCCCGCGGAGATCGCGATCCTGTACGACTGCGGGATTCTTGGGCACTACGTGGGCGATGGGTCGCAGCCGCTGCATACCACCATCCAATACAACGGCTGGACAGGTGCGAACCCGAGCGGCTATACGACCGATCATCAAATCCACGCAAAGTTCGAGAGCACCTACGTCAGCGCCGACATCAAGCGTGATGACGTGGCGGCGATCGTGGCGACGACGAAGCCGCAGGTCATCAACGATGAGTGGGCGCAATATTTGGACTATCTGAAGCACAGTAACGGTTTCGTTGAGCGCGTGTATCAAATCGAGAAGACTGGCGGCTTCGACGGCGCCGGGTCGCCGGAAGCGAAAGCCTTCACCCAGGAGCGGCTCGCGGCAGGAGCGACAGAACTGCGTGACCTGATCTACTCCGCCTGGGTGCACTCGGCCGATCCTGTGGAAGAGTACAAGGGACCGCAGTAGCAGCTACTCCTCCAGCGCTGCGCGTTCGGCCGCAAGGCGGAGCTCGCGGCGCTTCATGCGTGCCTGCGTCCTTTCTAACGCCGGACGCAGTGTGAGTGCGAGCAACGGAGCGGCGAGCGCTGCAAACGCTGCCCATGCCACGAGTGCGTGCCATTCCCATTTCCAAAGCAGACGGGTTGTGGTCCACGGGTGTGCGCGTGCGGCGTAGAACAACGCATCCAGGCTGAGAGGAAGCGCCGCGGTGCGGAAGAGAATGCTGCCGAGTTTTACGAAGACTGGAAAGAGCAGCAGTTCCAGCGGGTAAACGAGGTGGTTCACGATCTGCGAGGCGACGAGGTTCAGGCCTAAGGCATAGGCGGCTGCCAACGCGAGCAAGGTGGTTGAACCAAGCAGCGGATTCACGCCGACGACGAATCCGACTGCCAACGACCAGGCGAGGCGGTCAGGCGTAACGCCGCGACGGAGCAACCCGGTGATTGGATCGATCAGCTTGCGGCGGAGAAAAGATTTGTGGACGGGAACCTCGGACACCTCCTTATTCTGACGCGGTAATCAGGGAAGCGCGCTGGTTCGAAGGAAAGTTTGCGGTTGACGGCAATGGCAGCCGAGCATAGCCTAAGAACAGTAGGCGAACAAATGGCGAATATGCACATGGCCCCTTCCAGTAGGACCCTCTTCCCGATCCTTCAAGCACCTGTAGGTTTGGCTCGTATGGCTGCGGAGGCTACGCACACTGCTGACGGTCACCTTATCGAATTCAGGGCGCTGAAGTCGCGTTCAATCCTGAACCGCACCGTCTCGAAGCGCATGGGATGGTCGGCGAACTCGATTAATCCCTACCGCGGATGCGAGTTCGGCTGCAAGTATTGCTATGCCCGTTACACACATGAGTTTCTGCAGCCTGCTCCGATCGCTGCGCCTCCGCGAGGCACGTATGACGTTCCGCAACAGCCCTGGGCGTTGGCATTCGAGCGAGAGATCTATGTCAAGGAGAACGCAGCGTGGCTGCTCGAGCAGGAACTGAAGCGTGTGGACCTGCGCGAAGAGATTGCGATCGGAACGGCTACGGATTCTTACCAGCCCATTGAGCGCAAAGCGAAGATAACGCGTTCGATGCTGGAGGTGCTGGCGCGCTATCGCGGGCTTCGCGTAGGGATCGTGACGAAGTCGACGCTGATTGCGCGCGACATTGACCTGCTGCAGATCATCGCGGAGCGAAGCCATCTCGTCGTTCACATCACGATCACAACGATGAACATCGCGCTCGCTCGCAAACTGGAACCTCGTGCACCGAGACCCGACTTGCGGATGGAGACCGTGCGCAAGCTGCGTGAGGCCGGCATCACTGCGGGTGTGCTTTGCTCGCCCTTGCTACCTGGCATCAACGACAGCGAGCGAGCAGTGGAGCGTGTGGCGAAGGCTGCAGCATTGGCGGGCGCGAACTTCTTCGCCGCGCATCCGCTCTTTCTGAAAGCCTGCTCACGACCGACGTACCTTAGCTTCGTGCGCGCCGAGTTCCCTCACCTTGCCGCCGACTACGCAAAGCGGTATGAGCGCCTCGACTTTGCGGGACCGGAGTACACGAAGCAGACGCAGGAGATGGTCGCTCGTCTTTGTACGAAGTATGGGCTCGCGCGGCGATCGCTCGATGCGGTGCTGACGCGCGGCTACGGAGAAGAAGAACGTAAGCCGCCGCTACGGTACGGCGAGATGCCGGAGAAGTTTGAAGCGCAGGCGAAGCTGTTTGCGTGACATCTGGAAGCTTCTTCACCGGTCTGACCTTCCTCAGTAGAGCTCGGAAGGAATATGGATGCCATGAGCCGGCAACTAGCTCGTCGCCGTTCCTCATGGCGTCACGCACATTGGCGGCACTTACCGATTGACACCGCAGTTCGTGAACTTCATGTGAATCTTTGTAGTTCCTGCGTCGACGTCCGACGTGGAAGGAACTTCAATCCCACCTACCTCAGCATATGTTGTCTTCATGATGGAAGCCGTGTGCTGTCTGCGGGTGTGTGCTATCTAGCTCAACGAGCAGCAGGCCTTTTGGCGAGGACACATACTTGCTGTCGATCTCGGCTGCGAGATTTGGTCCGCGTACAGACGCGCGCGGGCGCGGGTCTGTAAAGCAATCTCCTGAATGTAACTGGAACAGCCTTTCGTTCCGAATAGCGGAGTCGTCACGAGAACGGCCTTCGTTCTGTGGTTTAACCTGCCTACCTCGCCCGGCTGAAACCCTGCCGGGCGATTCTACTGTCTTCCGCTCTGCTTTTCTGCTTGAGCCTTTAGATCGGCGAACCCTGCTGCACTATACGGCTCGTGTGTTCGCCAAAGCACTTTGCCATCGCGATCCGTCAGTAGAACGTACGCAGCGTCGGGTGCCTTGTCGTCGTACCCGCAGGCTTGCTTCCACTCCGCTTCGCCGGAGAAGACCGGAAGAAACCGGCTTTGCAGCACCAGCGGAACTTTGCCTTTGAGCGAGCGAACGACCCAGCCGTGCAGGAAGCCGGGAACGCGTTCGAGGACGGGAAGGTCATAGAAGCTAAGGCGATCATTCGCAAGATTGCGCCGAACGGGTATTTCCCAGGCGGTCGTTGCATCGGCAGAGGCGCGAGAGAAGCCCACGATGAAGATGGTAGGGCCGGTGAGGTTTCTTGGAATCTCAACTGGGTGGCCATCCAAAGCAAACGCTTGCGTTTGCGGCACAGACAATTGTCCGTGGGAAGCGCCCGCTCTCACGAGGAACACTGCCATGATGAAGCATGTTCGTACAGGTGCTTTGCTTGAAAAGAAACGGCCCATTCTCAAATGATATGGATGGGAACGAGCCGTATGAGGATGGCGGGGCGAGCTGACTTTCTGAACGCAGGGCCTGGACGGTGTGGGTGTTCGTGACTCTAGACTTTCGTCTACCTGGGAATCCTGGTTACCGGGCGGAGTTCCGGGCGGTCTGAGAAGTGCCGGTGTATGTCACGTGCCAAACGGTTTTCGTGCCGTCGTCCGTCACGAACATACTGCCGTCGTTGCCGATGGTCACACCCACTGGACGGCCCCAGACTTGCCCATCGGCCGTGACGAAGCCGGTGAGAAAATCTTCATATTCGCCAGTCGCATGCCCGTTCTTCATCGGCAGTCGAATCACTTCATAGCCGCTGCGTTTGGAGCGGTTCCAAGAGCCGTGTTCTGCTGCGAAGGCGTCACCAGAGAATCGCTGCCACGGGCAAATACCGGCGCACGCAAGATTTGCTGGATAGAACGTCATCTCCAGCGATGCAAAGTGCGGATTCAGTAGCACGTCCGGTGTGCGAACCTTTGCTTTCAGTTCGGGGTGCGTGCCGGGCAGGCGTGGATCCTGATGCTGTCCCATGTACCACCATGGCCAGCCGAAGAAGCTGTCTTCCGGGACGCTGGTGATGTAGTCGGGTACAAGGTTGTCGCCGAGTCCGTCGCGCTCGTTCGTCGAACACCAGAGCTGGCCGGTTGTGGGGTTTACCGCTTCGCCAACGCAGTTGCGAATGCCGGACGCCCAAACCTTCACGAACTTTCCTTCCGGCGTGTATTCGAGCACATCAGCACGATGGAACTCGCGTGGATGCGTGTCTATGTCGTCGACGTTGGAACCGGAGCCGACGGAGATCCACATCTTTTTGCCGTCGAGCGAGAACTGCACATCACGGGTCCAGTGGCCGCCACCGCGGAGCTGCGCATATCCGGGCAGCTCGGGCACGACTGTCTGCGATGCGCCCGTCGCAATCATGTCGCCGGACTTGTAAGGAAAGCGAACAAGTGACGTTGTGTTCGCAACGTAGACCCATTGCGGATTAGCTGCCGGATAGAACGCGATACCGAACGGGTGATCGAGACCAGTAGCAAACACCTGGCGCTGTGCTGCCTTCCCGTCCGCACCTGCGCCGCGAAGAACGACAACCTGGCCGCCACGCGAGTCGGCGAGAAACAGATCACCGTTGGGCGCTGTGCGAATCAGGCGCGGCTCGCTGAAGCCGTCGGCATAGACCGTCACCTTGAACCCGGCGGGAGCCTGCGGCCATGCGCCGTCAGGCCGGGAAACGACATGCGGGCCATTGTCGACAGACGATTGCTCGTTCGGAGCGGGCAGGTCCGCAACGGTAAGGTGGCGGCGGACGCCGGGGTGTTCCTTCGAGTAGTCGGTAAACGCGTCCTGCCCGGTGAGCACGGGCTGCTGGGCGCCCGCGGCGGCGGCGAACGAGGCTAGGATGAGGCAGGTGGTCAGGCGAATGCTCATGAATTCTCCGTATGGGTCTTCAAGATTCGATGCGCTTCAATGGCTTGCCGACAGCTTCATGGTTCCGTTACTGGACGGAAGTCCCTGAAGCAATTTTGTCGCTGGTGGGTTGAGAGGCGAGCGCTTTGACCTCATCAAGAGAAGCAGAGGCATCGAGAACGGCGCGTGATTTTTGCTGCTCGATTTTCGCGGAATTGATGATCTTGCGTAGCGCAGCGTCAGCGTCGTTGTGCGGCGGCTGAATACTGCTGAGGCCGCGCGTGACGCTAAGAAGAGCATTCAAGGCTTCGACCGTGCTTTGCGCCGTGGATGTGTTTGGCGCAATCTCTTCGACACGCAGATGAACGGAGCCGCTATATCGAAGGCTGGCCACGAGGTCGGTATCTTCTCGCAGCGGAAGATCCAGACCCATCAGCGAAATGCGTCCGTTCTCTGAAAACGGAAGCCCGATGTGGCCGATCCCCCAAGCCTGTGAGAGCAGCGGCACTTCAGAATAGCGCGCAGCCAGCAAAGAGCTGCCCACGGAACTCAACGCCGAGGCGCGCGAGCGGTCGAGCATGGAGTGAATCTGCTCCGTGGTCGGCATATTGGACGCGGCGACTGTGTCGTACCCAAGCTGAGCCACGCGCAGCGTGCGGCCTTCTACGGGAACGCTGTAGATCGTGTGGCCGGCGTAATCCTCGCGTGTGCTTGCGATGCTCGCCAGATACTCCTTCAACCGCTGTCCGTCGAACTTGCCAACTAAGACTTCGGAATAAGCGACGGGGCCGTTTGGTCCCTTAGGATTCGCCATGCGGTGCAATGCGAAGGCCGCTACTTCGAGATCGCGCTCTGGGACGATGCCGGTCGCGTCGATGAAGCGTTGAAAGTAAGGGCTGCGCTTTACCGGCGACGCGTCGAAGTGCGAGAGCGTACGCAGGGTCTTGAGATTTAGATAGACGATCGCATCTGACTCTGGAAGCAAGCGGGCAGCTTCGGGCGGCGCTTTCTGCCGCAGCAGCAGAACGATCGCGAGTGCGACCATCAGACCAAGAGCAACGAGCAGAGTGTTACGGCTTCTTCGGCGCATTCGCTTCCGCAATGCGGAATGTGAACATCTTACCGTTGCCGTTCAGGCTGGGCGAACCTGCGGCCGAGCCGGGCGGCAGAACCCCGTATTCGCCAACGGTAAGATCGTCGGGAAGGTTGAACGTGTACATTTGCCGCGCAACCTTTTTCGCAGTGAATTCGATCTCGTCGCGCTCACTGCCGCCGCCGCCGTGAAAGACGCCGCCCGTATATACGCGAAACTCACGGCGGTTCCCATGCTCACGAAACTGCAGGAACGTGTACTCATCTCCCGTCGTCCCTTGCGGCGCATAGATCAACAGCGGCGTCCCCCCACTCAATATGAGCGGCGAATGCTCCCCTTGCACCGTCCCGTTGCGGTCTTCTTTGATGATGCCGTGGGTCGCTGCGCTCTTGATCCAACCACCGGACTTGATCGTGACCTTTTCTGTTTTTAGTTCGACCCACTCGCCCGTTTTGTCCTGGTAATACACGCCGATCTCGTCAAGTGAAGGTGAGAGTGGAGCGACCTCTACCGCGCCCTGCCGTGCCATAACCGGAAAATGTTGCATAGATAGCGGACCGCGGACACCCAGTCCTGAGCCATGCGCAAGCATCAGCGAAATCACACTATCAGAGACGCCCGCCTGCTTCAGCGCAATTAAGTCATCGGAATGGGTGTCGTAACTTCCTGGCTGAATCCTGATCGCCTGTTCGATCACGTGGTCGGATAAGCCGGCCTTCGTCATGCGAACGATTGCACCATTCGTCAACGTACTTTCATTAGAGTTTTGCGGATGTGGAGTCACATCCGGGTTGGAGGTCGCAATAGGGCCTTCCTGCAAGGAACCAGGCTCCTGTGCGGGCGAGGCCAACGCGATCACGAGAGGCATAAACAGAAAGAAAAGTCGACGGAACATGGTTTCTTGAATGGCCCTCGCGCGCGGCGTCTGAAAGACACTAAATACGCTACCACTTCGACCCTTTGAAAGCGGACCGGTTCAAAAAAGCGCCCGCATGGCAGTGCTTCCCCGCGGAGAAAGAAGTGGAGACGTAACGTGCTGCTGTGGTACACCATTGTTGCTCCTCATCCGGCCCTGGATAAATATCGCTCTTCGGAGAATCACTGCATGAAGCTTCTACTCGTTGCCCTGTCCGCCGCCATGTTTCAATTGCCCGCGAAGCCGCCGATGAAGATGGGGCTGTGGGACAGCGAAGGCGTAGTCCATATGACTATGCCAAACGCGCCAGCCATGATGGCCGGAATGATGAACCGCCCGATCCACGTGCGTAGCTGCATGACGCCCGAAAGCTACGCAAAGGCAATGGGATCCTCGCAGCAGATCGGAAAGGATTGTGCCAGGACGAATGAAGTTTTTACAGGGAAGGGCTACAGCTTCGATATCAGCTGTAAAGGCAAGACCACTGGACATTTTGAAATGACGTTCGACAGCGACACGGCCATGCACGGGACGGGCCACCTTGATCTCAGTCAGGGACGCGCGAGTGGCGCTACGAGCGACTCAACGACCACGATGAAATGGGTCGGTCCTGACTGCGGTGGAATCAGCCCGGATAAGCCGGAAATCATTAAGTGAATGGAGCCATTCAGGACAGGGCTTGCCTACCCAGAACCTTCGGTGCCCTATGGTAAAGTTAGGACTGCGCTGCGCGGTGTGGCGGCGCAGTTTGCTGTTCAGCCTACCGGCCAAAACCGGATGGAAGCAGGAGCCGGGCTGGCGTAGCTCAGCTGGTAGAGCACCTGATTTGTAATCAGGCGGTCGGGGGTTCAAATCCCTTCGCCAGCTCCATGTTTCTCTTCGGCAGCAATCAAAAAATGCACAGGTGGCCGAGTGGTTAATGGCAGCAGACTGTAAATCTGCCCGTCAATGACGTACGGAGGTTCGAATCCTCCCCTGTGCACCATAAGTTTTGAGGTATTTGCTTGGACTTTAGTCCAGCCTCGAGTGGACGAATGTGGGTTGCGCTGCTGGTAATTGCAACTCTCGCCGTCGCAGCGTGGCAGACAATGGAGCCCGGAAGGTACCGTTCGCTGTGCTGGATTCTGCTTGGCTTCTTCGCTTTCCGCGTGATTCTCGGTAAGCTAAAGGCTGAAGCGGACGCCAGAAGGCGGCTGCAGTAGGCTGATGTAGCTCAGTGGTAGAGCACTCCCTTGGTAAGGGAGAGGTCATGGGTTCAAGCCCCATCATCAGCTCCAGATTTTGCAGACCGAAGCCTCGGCTTCGTGTCTTGAGCGGGAGTAACTCAGTGGTAGAGTCACAGCCTTCCAAGCTGTTGGTCGCGGGTCCGATTCCCGTCTCCCGCTCCATCCTTTCCACCACAGGTTGGTTCGCATAGATGTATCAACAGGCAGCGATTCCGGTGTCCGACCCGGCGACGTTTGGTGCAGTGCAAGGCGCCATTGAAAAGTCTTTTTCATCCACCGGAATCAAGGAGTTCCTGAAGTCGCTCGACAAGAGCAGCCTGCGTATTCGTGAGTTTGAAGAAGTGCTCAAGGCCGGCAAGCTCGGACCCTCCACCGAAGCGGAGTATGCAAAGCTCGGAGACGGAGATCAGGGCCAGATCCGCGAGTTGTATCTTGCGAGCCTGGAGAAGGTTCCGAGCGACTTGCGGGACAAGTATTTCAAGCTGTACGCGTACTACTGAAGAGGTGTGCGGTGGATTGCAACTCGGCGTGTCGGGAGCGAATGATGGACATTCAGATAGATGGAAATCGCTCCACGAGCGAATGTTGGCAAGCAGCCCAACTCATATCTCCTCAAGCTCTGCCGCCCATCTCTCCTGAGGAAGAGCAGGTCGCCAAGAAGCTGGCGATTTCGTCCGAAGGCTATCGGCGCTCGAAGTATGCCGCTGAACTGACAAAGCATCAGCTTGAGGCTCGTGCACTTCAGGTTGGAAAACTTGTAGAAGCCTGGCTAAACCGTCATAACTTGATCGCTCAAGTTGAAGGCGTCTGGTTGAGAACTTTCCAAGGAAAGTTCCGAGTTGAGATTCGCATTGGTGCCCTGACAAAGCTGATTTTTATCGAGGAAGACCTGATCAACGATTTACTGGATTCAGGTTCGATCGAGGCGGAGAGAAGCTTTGATCGCCTGCTCACGTCCAATTTCTCTGCTCAAGAATCCGCAAAAGCATCATGAGGCTTGCTGGGCAAACCGTTACTATCATTCTGACCGAAGATGGAAGGCGGGTGCTCTCTTTGGGAGCGGTAGGCGTTCCAGATGCGACGCTCATAACAGTGTCTGTCGAAGAGTCAGAAGATATGGGCCTTTGGATTCGCTTACCTCGCGAAAATCAAATGCACTATTTCCTTTTGCGGTGGGAGTACATTCTCGGCATCGATATACAGAGTGGCTTAGGAAAGCTCATCGGAATGCGGAATGAGCGCGCTTCCGATTTCGTCGAAAATAAGGGATAATAGCCTTGGAACGCGTGGCCTGACCGCGTCTCTTCCAAGCAGCACAATCAGGATTTGGCAGCAGGGGCCATTAAGCCCTGCGTCGCGGCGTGTCAGGAGTAATCCGGGCAAGCTGCTTGCCAGCCGAGGTGCCTGGCCACTGAGAAAGGATTCACCCAATGCGCGAAATCATCACTCTTCAATGCCCCGACTGCAAGAACCGCAACTACTCCACGACCAAGAACAAAAAGACTACGACAGGCCGTCTCGAGTTCAAAAAGTTCTGCAACACGTGCCGCAAGCATACGCCGCACAAAGAGACCAAGTAAGCTCCGCGGCAGCGATGCGGGTGCAAACCCCGCCTCCTACAGGGGAGTAAGCTCAACGGTTAAACTGTCGGTCTCCAAAACCGAACTTCTCGGTTCGAATCCGAGCTCCCCTGCCATCCATTTTCGAAGATTCCAGCGCACGCAACGGCGCGGTAAGGTTCCACGAGACGAGCACCATGTCAAAAGCAATCGTAGCAACCGGTACAGCAGAAAATACGGAAAGCAGCTTGCAGAAGGTTGTTTCAGGCCCCGAGCGCTTTCTCCAGTTCCTGAAGGAAGTTCGCCAGGAAATGCATAAGGTTGTCACCCCGACACGCGATGAAGTGCGGAACAACACCATCGTCGTTCTAGTCACGGTGTTTCTTTTCGCCGCTTATTTCGCGCTGGTTGATCAGGTGATCGGCCGCGGTATCGATAAGCTGTTCCTCCACACGACCAGGCACTAAGAGCCACCATCCAAGAAGGCACGTACATGGCAGATGAGTTGAACAACGAGGACAACCTCGAAGCGGTAGAAACCTTAACCGGAGCGCTTGACGCTGCCGATCCCGAAACCGCAGAAGAAGCAGGCGTCGAAGAGGTTTTGCCCGCCCACAACGAAAACTTCAAGTGGTACATCATTCATGCGTACTCAGGTTTTGAGCGGAAGGTGAAAGAATCGCTCGAAAGCCGCGTGCGCGCCTATCACCTCGAAGATCGCGTTGGACGTATCGAGATTCCGACCGAGCCGACAACGGAGCTGCGCAACGGCAAGAAGTACACGATTGATCGCGTGTTCCTGCCGGGCTATGTGTTCGTGGAAATGGCGCTCGACAATGAAATGTGGCACGTGGTGAAGAACACGCCACGCGTCACAGGTTTCCTGCAGACAGGTGACCAGCCAAATGCGCTTTCCGAACAGGAAGTCAGCGCGATGCTGAATCGCGCCGACGTGACGAAGGAAAAGCCAAAGCTCAAGCTCAAATTCGCCAAGGGCGAGCAGGTTCGCATCACCGAAGGCCCGTTTGCAAACTTCAACGGCGCCGTCGACGACGTCAACGAGGACAAGCAGACTCTCAAGGTGATGGTGTCGATCTTCGGTCGCCCTACACCAACGGAAGTCTCGTTCGCCAGCGTCGAGAAATTCGAAGAGTAACGAAGTTTAGTTTCACAGGAGTCCAAGCCCGGCCGCTTCACCGGACCTTTTAGCTCCTGAACGCAGTACAAATTCAGCGCGCCATATGGCTCGCAGCAAAGAAGGAACCACCATGGCACCAAAGAAAATCAACGGATACGTGAAGCTCCAGATTCCCGCCGGCAAGGCGACTCCTGCACCCCCGATCGGCCCCGCTCTCGGTCAGGCGCAGGTCAACATCATGGAGTTCTGCAAGCAGTTTAACGAGCGCACAAGCAAGGACCCAGGCTTGGCCGGCATGACCGTTCCGGTCGTCATCACCGTTTTCGCGGATCGCACCTTCAGCTTCATCACGAAGGTTCCGCCGGCTCCGGCATTGCTGAAGAAGGCTGCCAAGATCGACAAGGGATCAGGCACGCCGAACAAGGACAAGAAGGGCAAGGTCACTGAGGCGCAGATCACTGAGATCGCCAAGATGAAGATGCCTGACATGAACGCAGCGACGGTCGAGGCTGCTGCGAAAACCATCCGCGGTACCGCTCGTTCGATGGGTATCGAAGTCATCGGCTAAGTCTGCTTACAACGAGGGCGCAGATCAATGATCTGCGCCCTTTTTCGTTTCTGAGCTGATCTTCAGGAAACAGGAGCGATGCCACCTAATTGCGCCATCGTCGTCCGGAGGTAGCGGTGCGGGTTCACAGCCGTTCCGCGCACCTGGACCTCGTAATGCAAATGATGTCCCTGGGTGTGGCCGCTGTGTCCAACGAAACCAATCACCTGGCCCTTCACGACGTTCTCGCCATCGACGACGTTGTAACCCTGCAGATGCCCATACACCGTGACAATGCCGTTGCCATGGTCGATCTGGATCTCGCGCCCGTAGCCTGTACCCATCGCGGCTTTGATCACGCGACCGTCGGCTGGAGCATGCACTGGTGTGCCGTCGGGCGCACCGATATCGACACCCTTGTGGAACTCTCCATTGCCTAATCCGAGGATTGGATCAACGCGTTCGCCGAAGCCACTGTTGATCGGCCCGAGAATCGGCCACATGTCCGGCATGCCTGCGCCGACCACACCCAAATCCATACTGGCGAAATCACCCATTGCGCCGCGAACGCCCAGGTTTGTGTCAAGGCTTCCGCCCATCGGAAGGCCTGAGTTTGCGGTGTTCTTCAGAGCCAGGAAGGTGTCCAGCGACTTATAGTAGCTGTCGTCCGTGAAGTTGGCAGCGTCATCCTTAAGGGAGGCCCGCGCTACATCTGCCGCAGCGTTCTTCGAAGACGAGCCTTTGAGATGGAATGCGTGGCCGTGCGGCAGAGTCAGCTTCCCGGCTGTGAGCCCATACAGAGCCGAGACTTCTCCGGCAAGCGATCCAAGGCTTGCGGCCTGCACATCTTTCTCGTGAGCAGTTTTCTCCAGGTGGGCGTAGTCATTACGAGTCAGCGCGAGATCGTTACGCAGCTTGTTGATGCTCTCCGCCTTGACCAGCATGCGTGTGTAGGAGCCGGCCATGCCGGCGATCGTGAACATGCCCGTAATCGCTGCAGCAAGAAAGACATACACGTAGCGCATGGGGATCGACACACGATCGACCGTGCCGTCTTCCCCCCGCGTGACATATACGATGTAGCGTTTTCTTGCGCTCATGCTGACTTCGGAGATCCTTCCGCCCTGCCACCGTCTCTTGCCAGAATGGAAAGGCGGACGGTAGCCAAGGTTACATAAGCTGGAAGGTGGCCAAATCACTCCGGCGCGGCCTCCTCAGGACGTTCCGACCGCTGCTCAGGTGAACGTACTGTTACTTCCTATCTTAACGAAGGGGACGTCTGGTCGCAACTCGTCCGCTCAAAACAGGATCGGCCGTCGGCAATTGGGGCGGTATTCTGAACCCGTGTCACACGCTCTAAAAAGCTCGAAAGCGAATCCGGCGGGAGAACTTGCGCTGCTTAGGCGGATCTGTCAGCGGGCCGCGAGGGGCAAAAAAAACCTCGCGCTTAAGCTGGGCATCGGGGACGATTGCGCGATTCTCGCGCCGCCTACCGGTGAAGAAATTCTCGTGACCACTGACTTTTCTCTGGAAGGCCGCCACTTCCGCCGCGACTGGCATTCGCCAGAATCGGTGGGCCATCGAACCCTTGCGCGAGGTCTGAGCGATCTGGCCAGTATGGGGGCGAAGCCGATGGCGGCGTTCCTCTCGCTTGCGCTGCCGCTCTCTGCTGTGAAGGATTCGCACTGGCTCGACGGCTTTCTGGACGGCCTGCTCGGCCTGGCGGAGGCCTGCCGCGTGCCGCTCGCGGGTGGAGACACCTCAGAGTCTCCTAGTGAGCACATTCTGGCCGACATTGTGCTGCTTGGGTCCGCCCCCGCGGGTACAGCTTTGCGCCGTTCTGGCGGGCGCGCTGGTGATCTGCTGTATTGCACAGGCACGCTGGGAGGCGCGGCTGTGGAGCTAGCCTCCCTGCCGCTGAGCAAGCTGAGAACGTGGAGCAAGGGCGAGACTCAGCCACATCTCTTCCCCGTGCCACGACTCGGTGTCGGACAGAAGCTTGGCCAAAGTGGCAAAGTCACGGCCTGCATCGACATCAGTGATGGCCTTTCCACCGATCTCGCCCACCTCTGCAACGCCTCCGGCGTCTTTGCGGAAGTAGAGGCTGCCGCCTTGCCTTTGCATCCGCTTGCCGCCAAGCTGCCACGGCCGGCCGCACTGGCAGCGGCGCTCCATGGTGGCGAAGACTATGAACTTCTTTTCACGGCAGCGGCAGCGTTCAGAATGCCGCGGTCTCTCGCGGGTGTCCCGATCACCAGAATCGGTCGCCTTCTGCCACGGCGGAAAGGAAAATCGGAGGTCACGTTGATGAGCGATGACGGCGCACGAAGGCCGCTCGAGCCTGCGGGATGGGAACACCTGCGGTGAGCGCCGACCGGCTGGAAGCCTTCCCGCACACGTGGTCCGCGAAAGTACTGCCTGCTCTTCCGCTCATCGCGCCCGCCCGTCAGTTCACCTACCCGCGGCACGTGCCGGGCGAAGAAGACGCGATGCAGCGCGGTGCCCTGCTTGTTGAGGTAAAGCCTGCAACCGGCGGCGTCTTCCTGGCCACGGCCGCGCTGGGCTTCCGCGATCCCACCCTGCCGTCAGGCCTTCTGTCCTGCCCGAATCCTGATGATTTGCTGATCCTGGCCGGTGGCTATGCCTATCTGATCGATACCTTGCAACCTGAGAAATGCCTCCATCTGCCGCTGCGGCCGGTCGCTGCTGTAATGCTGATACCTGAACAGCACCTGATTGTGGTCGCCGGCTTTCACCATGTCATCGCGCTGGATGCCGGTGGCCTGCGATGGCAAAGTAAGCGCCTGAGCACGGAAGGCATACAGCTTGAGCGGGTCGAGGGTCAGATTCTTCTTGGCAGTGGTTGGGACATGCGGACCGATCTCGAGGTGCCCTTTACCCTCGATCTGCGCACGGGCGAGCACAGCGGCGGTGTTCTCACTCCGTAGCGGGGCTGGACCTGCTGAAGAAGCTAAGCGCGGCATCGCCTTGCTGCAAAATACGTATTCGGCTCAGCGCGCCGTACTGCTCCGAAAGCGGCTGCTTGCGTTGGTGCTCCGCGATCACTACTGCGCCTTCCGCGAGCAGCAACGCATGCTCGCGGCCGAGCGTCTCCAGCGTGTTTTGATAAGCTGCAGCTTCGCAGTATGGCGGGTCGAGGAAGACAATATCAGCCGCAGACGTGTTCTTTGCGATGGACTGCAGCAACTTCGCGACGCTGCGATCTTCCAGCGCATAACCGCCAGCGATCTGTAAGTTTGCAAGGTTCTTGCGGATGGCCGCCACCGCAGGCTTTGCGCTTTCAGCAAACCAGCAAAAGCTTGCCCCACGGCTGAGCGCTTCAATACCCACCGCGCCGGAGCCCGCGTACAGGTCAGCAAAGCGCGCGCCTTCAATGCGAGGAGCGAGCACATTGAACAAGGTCTCGCGCAAACGGTCACTCGTCGGTCTCGTATCCGCACCGCGTGGCGCGACCAGCGGTCGAGAACGATATGTTCCGGCGATAACTCGCATCGCCTCAGGATACAAGTGCAGGCTCGCGCTGCTTGCGGCAGCCTACAATGCAGAAAGCAATGTTTGGCTCGTCCTTTCCAATTGGCAGAATTTTCGGCGTTGATCTTCGAGTTCACGCGACATTGCCGCCGCTGCTTGCGCTTGCTCTGCTGTATTCAGCCGCCATGAACGAGCGTTTTTCGCGCGGGTTCGGACTTTGCGCGGCGCTGTTGTTCGGCATCATCGTTCGCGAATCCGCACGCGCCCTTGCTGCTGCGTGGAGCGGTCTGCACCTGCGCGCGGTCCTCATCTTTCCCGTCGGTGGAGTAATGGCGTTTGCTTCCGCGCACGACATCAAGCCCGGATCGACACGCCTCATCACGATCGTTACTCCCATCGCGAACCTTGCCACCGGGCTCATCCTCGTCGGCCTCGCCTACGGAGTCGATCCGAACGTGCAGATGTTTGCAGCGCCCTGGATTTCCGCAGGTCACATCCTCCGCAGTTTCGTTTGGACTCAATTTCTGCTTGGCGCTGTAAGTCTCTTGCCGATTGCGTCTTTGAGCACAAAGTCGCTCGTTCTTCCCCGAAGAAAAGCGAATGCGGAAAGTAAGCCTTCAAGGCTTCCGCATGTCAGCGTCGGTCTTGTGGTCGCCATCGCAGCGATTCTTGCCGGAGTGTTTCTACAGCACCTTTGGCTGGTGCTTCTTGGCGGCCTCGCGTTGCTAATGAACCGGCTTACCAATACGCAGACCTTTGACGCTTCCGGAGCCGGCACCCTCCTGGTGCGCGAAGCCATGCAGACCGACTTCACGTTGTTGTCGAGTTCCGAGACATTGCAGTCAGCTTTGGACAAGACGCTTGGCAGCCCACAGGAAACGTTCCCGATCATCCGGGGAGACCGCCTTGTCGGCTCCATCGCCCGCGACAACTTGGCCGTGCATTTGCGCACGGAAGGTGACACTTACGTGCAAGGCATGATGACGCGCTCCATGACCACCGCAAGCGCCAGCGAGCCTCTTGCAACTGCCTTGCGGCGCAGCGCGGCGGCGGGTCTCGGTGAGCTCATTGCTGTCGTGGATGGTCAAGCGGTGCTCGGCATCCTGACGCCGCAAGGTGTGCGCCGCGCGATGCAGCGAAACTCCTTCATGAAGCTGACCGCGCCGAAAGAGTCAGACGACGAATGAATGCAGCGGAGACGCCGGGAGCAGAGACAAAACCGCTTGCTCCAGGCTTGTACCTGGTGGCAACGCCCATCGGGAATCTGGAAGACATCACCCTGCGCGCGCTGCGGGTGCTGCGTTCGGTCGACCGGATCGCCTGCGAGGACACTCGCCAAACAGCCAAGCTTCTGCATCACTTCGGCATCAGCACGCCGACCGTCAGCTATCACCAGCACAATGAGAATGCACGCTCTAGCGAATTGATCGAAGCCCTTCGCAGTGGCGGACGCATCGCCGTTGTAAGCGACGCCGGCATGCCCGGCATCGCGGACCCCGGCGCGACAATCGCGTTTGATGCAATTGCGGCCGGTATTGCCGTGTATCCAATACCCGGCGCCAACGCGGCGCTTAGCGCACTCATAGCAAGCGGGCTTTCGGCAGCAAGCTTCGTCTTTCGCGGCTTCCTTCCTGCGAAGGAGGGCCAAAGGAAGTCTGCACTTGAGAAGCTACGGACCTCGATGCGCAGCGATATAGGAGCTTCCACGCAGGTCTTCTACGAAGCTCCCCATCGCATCGTCGACACGCTAGCTGATGTTGTTGCCGTCTTCGGCGGGTCGCATCGCGTCGCGCTCGCGCGGGAAGTGACCAAACTGCATGAAGAGTTTGTGCGCGGAACTGCGCAGGAAGTGCTGGACACGTTGCTCGCTCGGCCGATCGTTCGCGGGGAAATGGTTCTGCTTCTCGAAGGCAGCGTGTCGAACAAGACAGCAGAAGGCCAACTAACACTTGCTGCAGAGGTTCGTGCGCTGATGCTCAACGAAAACATGGAGGAAACCGATGCGCTGAAGCGAGTGGCCAAAGCACGTGGCATCGGCAAGAGCGAAGCGTATCGGGAATGGCAACGCCATAAAGTTCGGTGAAGACTATGAAATTACCGAAGAGTACGCCCAGGGAAGCACAGACCATGAGGTCCCATGCTTTTGCAACACGACCCAACTCCAATTTCCGCAGAGGCCGCCACAGTACATGCCGATCTCTGTCATCGCCATTGTGTGCGCTCGGTTGAAGTAGACAGCGGTAAAGCTATGCATGCCCGCAGCGCCCTTGAACTCGTCAGGCGTTGCAGGCGCACGCATGATGTCGTTTGCAGGCGGCATGTAGTGCGCCACACCATCGACGTATCGTTTGCGGGCTGCCTCGTCAAGCATGTGCACGGGTAACTTTTCGTGAATCTGAGAGCCGTCAAGCCGGTAACGGTTGTGGCAGTTTGCGTCGAAGTCGGCCAAGACTTCTGCAAATTCCGTCTGCCGTTCTTCTGGTGCCCTTATGGCCTCCTGCGGGTTCCTCATGCCACCCTTCGCACATCCAACTTCGAGCGGCAAAGCGCCCGTAACGTCTTCCAGAAGCCATTGCGTTCGCGGCACGTTGCCCCACTCGATGAGGTCACCCGGCAAGAGCTGCGAATAGATTGCATACGTATCGGCGGCGCGATCCAGGGGCAGAGATGCCGGTGCGGAATAAGTTTGAGACGGTGCCTGACCAAGGACCGGAAGAGAGATCAGCAATGCTGCCAGAGAAGGTCTGCGTAGACAAGCAAACATAGGTCCCCTACTCGCGTCCTTGCACTCGGTCATAGAGATAACGATCGCTCGTGGTTCCCATCGCCTCGTTGTACAGCACGAGCGCGCCGGACGCTTCCTTCAGCTCTTCATCGAACTTGTGAATCGCACGAAGCTGGTCTGCCGTCGCAGGAATTTCCAGCTTGGTCGTTTTCAAGAACTTCTGGTAGCCACGATCTACCAGGCGGGCAATTTCGCCACCCAACAGCCATCCGGACTTCGCCAGCAGGATCACCGGAGCGCCGTCCTTTTCTTTTGCGTCGGCGATTTCCGCGGCGCAGCCGTATTTGCTGACCCGATAGGCTCCGGCGCCACGATTTGCACCCTCGCTCGCGGGCGAGACATCAAACTTCTCGTTGCCCAGTTCGGACAACACTTCGTTGAACGTCAGCTTCTTGATTTTTTGTTTGGCCATCGGGTTTCTTCGTTTCGGCTCGCACGGGTTGCGGCGATAAACTCAAATCAACTGTCGCACACGAGGCGACCCACGGCAACGGCGCTATGACATCCTCGCTTCAAAACTCGGAAAAAGCCATCGGCACCTCCTTGCTCGACCGCGTTGGCAACACGCCGCTGGTGCGTCTTGAACGGTTGACGGAACACCTTTCCGGAGTGCAGATTCTTGGCAAAGCCGAGTGGGCAAACCCCGGCGGCAGCGTAAAGGACCGAGCGGCTTCCGCGATCGTCGCCGACGCGCAGCGAAGGGGCCAGCTGCCACCCGGAAAGATCCTGCTCGATGCAACGAGCGGCAACACAGGTATCGCCTACGCGATGCTCGGTGCGGCGCTGGGTTTCCCTGTCACGCTGTGTATGCCATCAAACGTAAGCCCGGAGCGCAAGCACATTCTGAATGCCTACGGCGCGAACATCGTGTGGACCAGCCCCGCGGATGGCTCCGACGGCGCCATCCGCATGGCGCGTAAACTGGCAGCCGAGCAGCCGGACCGCTACTTCTACGCCAACCAGTACGGCAACGACAACAACTGGAAAGCACACTATTATGGCACCGCGAACGAGATTTGGAAGCAGACCGGCGGACGCATTACGCATTTCGTTGCGGGGCTCGGCACCAGCGGCACGTTCATGGGAACGACGCGGCGCCTACGCGAGCTGAATCCGAAGATTCAATGCATTTCCATGCAGCCGGATTCGCCGTTCAACGGTCTCGAAGGCTTGAAGCACATGGCCACGGCCATCGTGCCGCCGATCTACGATGAGCACCTCGCGGACCGCAACATCGACATGCCGACCGAGCGGGCATACACGATGTGCAAGCGGCTTGGCCGCACGCAGGGGCTGCTCGTAGGCATCTCCGCCGCTGCCGCGGTCGCGGCATCGCTAGACATCGCGGAAGAGGAAGCAAAGGCGGGCCGCGAAGCTGTCATCGTCACCATCCTCTGCGACTCCGCCGACAAGTACCTTAGCGAACGCTTCTGGAGCGAGCCCACGGAAGAGGAAGCTGCGAAGGACGCCGTCGATAGCGAACAGTTTGCAGGTCAGCGCGCATAGCAACCTCAGAAGCGAACGGAAAAGAGTTACGAAGGGCGCGGAGTTTCGTTACGGCAGCCGCTGCGAACCTTGGCGCTCTTCGCGACCTCCGCGTTCGCCTTTCAAGCTTCTTTAGGAGAACGAATGCTCACTGTGCCACAACACCTCTACGACGCACTGCGCGCGCACGGCGAAGAAACCTATCCACACGAGTGCTGCGGCATCATGCTCGGCAAGGCCAACAGCGAGAACCTCACCGTCCATCAACTCCTCCGCGCGGGCAACACCCGCACGGACTCCGCGCACAACCGCTACCAGATCGCACCGCAGGAGCTCATCGCCGCCCAGCGCGAGGGCCGCAGGCAGGGCCTGGACATCGTCGGCTTCTACCACTCCCACCCCGACCACCCCGCGCAGTGGTCCCCCACCGACTTCGCCGAGGCCCACTGGTTCGGCTGCGCCTACGTGATCACCGCAGTTGAAAAGGGCCGCGCCACCCTCACCAACAGCTTCCTCCTCACCGGCACAGGCGAAGACGACAAGGCGTTCACACTACAACCCATCGAGATCGTCTAGCCATTGGCTCATATCCAAGTGCTAACCTTTTCCCGTGCGTCTGGTTCTCGATACCTCAATCCTCA
>CAJCIP010000006.1 GCA_903970445.1 Verrucomicrobia bacterium Tous-C9LFEB
ATGCGTGGAACGGCGTTTCATTTGGACATACGCGGCGCACTCGGCCTGCATGCGCTGGAGATCATCTTCGTCTTCCTGTTCGTCGATCTGTTCGACAACATCGGAACGCTGGTCGCCGTCACGGAACGCGCGGGATTGATCAACGAAGATCACACCATTCCGCGGCTGGACCGCGTCTTCTTTGCGGATGCGATCTCAACAGTGGTGGGCTCGCTTGCGGGAACGTCGACGGTGACAAGTTACATCGAAAGCTCGGCGGGCGTGGCGGTTGGCGGCCGCACCGGAGTGACAGCGATTGTTACAGGGCTTCTTTTCTTCTTGTCGATCTTTGTCGCACCGCTGGTTGGCGCGATTCCTTCGTTTGCGACGGCACCCGCGCTGATCCTGATCGGCGCGTTGATGGTCGCGAGCGCGGCGCGCATCGACTGGGAGGAGCCGCGAGTGGCGATACCCGCCTTTCTGACGATCCTCAGCATTCCGCTGACTTATTCGATTGCAACGGGTCTTTCCTTCGGCATTATCAGCTTCGCGGCGCTGGAAGTACTGACGGGCCGCGGACGGCGACAGCACTGGATGCTGTACACGCTTGCGCTGCTGTTTCTGCTCCGTTTCGTTTACCTGGCCGGCAGCTGACCAATACACTGGTAAGGACCATGTCTGAACACGAATCCAAGCCGCTCCCTCCAGTCGACCTTTCACAGCCACCCGCGGAGAACATCGTCCGCGTGACGTTCAAGCCGGAAGGTAAGACTGTTGAGTTTCCGTTTGGCTCGCTCCCGTACGATGGCCACGGCGAGCCGATGAGCTTTCTGGATGTTGCCGAGAACTATGGCATCTTTCTTGACCATGCCTGTGGCGGTGTATGCGCCTGCACGACTTGCCACATCCATGTGCTTGAAGGAACGAAAAATATTTCGGAAGCCGAGGAGAAAGAGCTCGACCGGATGGAGCTATCACCCGGCTTGCAGCTCAACTCGCGGCTTGGCTGCCAGGCTGTGATCGAGAAGCCGGGTACGTATGTTGTCGAGATCCCTTCGTGGAACAAGAACTACGTGCAGGAAGGCAAGCCTGCAGCCGTTGTGAAGAGCTGAGCACGATGGATCGTGGCAAAGCTCAGCCTTAATTCTGGCCAAGCGAACAGAAGTAAATACGGGGGTCTGTCCACTTCGTTGCTAACGCAACTTCGGTCGAAATGACATCGTGGTGGGTTTAGTAAAGCTTTGGCCACTCCAGCATCGAGTGATGCTTCAGGTCGAACTGCAGGATCATCGTCTGCTCATGTTTGTCACGCAGCACCGTAAGAGAGACCGGTCGTCCCTTGGCGGCGTGCAGGCGTTTGGTCCAGTCGCTATCCGAGCGCATACCGATGGTGTCAGCACGAAGAACGACATCGCCGGCGCGTAGGCCTGCAAATGCAGCTGGACTATTTGGTTCGACCTGATGCACGAGCAGCCCAATGCCTGCAGGCGCGCCAAAGTAGTCAGCCAATTGTGCGCCGAGCGGCTCCATGTTCAGGCCCGTATACGGTCCACTGTGCAGCATGCCGCTGATGAAGCCCTGGCTGTGCGGAACACGCGAAGGGGTCACGGTGTTGTCAGGTCGGCTTTCCATAAAGCCGTTACTCGCGTCGGTGGCGACCGGCGGTTCGGGTTCGGGAACCACCTGATGGTCCTGCCATGCATTGCGCTCCAGCTCATCACGGTCGCAAAGGTCAGCCCTAAGGGTGACCGGATGGCCATCACGCAAAATGGAAAGCGCTACGGACATGCCGGCTCCGGCGTCGTGCAGCATTTGTTTCAATGCTTGAGCGCCGTCAATGAGCTGGCCGTTGAGCTTGAGGATGATGTCGTGAGGGCGAAGACCGGCTTTGCCTGCCGGGCCATCGTGGTCCACCATGACAATTTCCGCGCCGCGGCTTTTGCCGAGGTGCAGAGAGTTCACTTCGTCGTCCGGCGTGTCGTGAAAGCCTGCGCCTAGATATCCGGGCGTGCGATCTTTCAGGACCGCAGAGGAATGAGCAAAACGCGACTCCGCAGGGGACGGCAGAACGAAGGCACAGAGCAACGCCGCCAAGCAGAGGGACGCGATCCTTTTTCGGGTTGAAGTGTGGCAGAGAATAGCGTGCAAGTGAAGCATCATCGTGGTCCGAGCAGTCCGATTCGTTTGCGAAAATCCTACTGGATGTCGGCCACGCCTTGCAGCACCTGGAACGAGGCATTGCGAATCGCGGGGTTTGCGTCTTCCGTCGACACCGTGCGCAGCACCTGCCGCACGCTGGAGTCCGCCTGCACGGGCTGCAGCATGGTGATGGCGCGCTGCCGCACGTCCGCGCTTCCGTCGTGCATGATGGTCTCAAGCACCGCATCGCGTACGCGCTGATCCTGGCCTACATACGGTTGCAGGCCATCGAGCGCGGTTTCGCGCACCTTTGCATTCTTGTCATAACGCAGAGAAACAAGCAGCGTGTTGCGAACATCGGTGGTGGCGCCGTCGCCGTCGCAGCGGTGCCCGGCAGCACACTCGCTCGCGAGCAGCGCGACGGAGTCGGCATGTACTGCGTTTGTGGTTGCGAGTTGCGTGCCCAGCATGAGAAGCTGCCGGATCTGCGGATCATCCAGCGAACCCTGCACGGATTCAGGCACAAGTCGGTTGTACTTGACTTCGACGATCTCGGAGTTTGGTGTCTGGGTGATGCCCGAGACGCTGGCGACGGCACCCTGTGAGGAGTTCTGCAAGATCACAGGCGTCGGCAGCTTCGGCGTATGAGCGGCCTGATAGCGCGTCAGGAAGTTTCCACCGAGAAAACCTACACCCAGCAGCAACGTAGCCAGCGCGGGTGAACCCTTCAGGAAGCCGAGCCAGCGGAAAGTGCTGCCCATGAGCCGTTGGCTGAAAGAGCGTGCAGGCATATTGTCGAGAGCTTCGTCGAGCCGCATGCGAGACGCAGCGAGAAAGTTCGGCGATGGATCCGTTACGGGCTGAACCGCAAGGTGCTCTTCGAGCGCAAGCAGCGCCTTCCACTCACGACGGCAACCGTCACAGCCGTCCAGGTGCTGCTCCAGCGGAAACTGCAACTCGTCCGGCAGTTCTCCGTAGTGCAGCAGGATTACGTTTTGTTGTGCACTTTCACACGTCATGATGATGCGTCCCTCTCCAAAAGCCTCTCCGAACTTTGTCTTGCTACCGGTGCGAAGGTCTCAATGGCCTTCGCTAGCGGCCCGTGCGGTAATGACAAAAAGCTAAAAACGAAAAGCCTTCGCGGTTTCTCTTTATCGAACCTCCGCCAGCGCGGCGCGCAGTTTGCGCGTTGCGCGGAAGAGGGTGTTCTTGGCGGTCTCTTCCGTTGTCGACAACATTTCTCCGATGGTTCGGAGCTTCAATCCCTGGTAGTGCTTGAGCTCGAAAACAGTGCGCTCACGCGGTGTCAATTTTTCCAGCGCGGCCTGGATCGCGGTGCTCATGTTCTTGCGTTCCAGCTCGCGGGCCGGGTTCGCCATCGCGCGCTCGTCCTGCACGTTGGCCATCAAATCCATCTCGTCGCCGGCCGAATCCAGAACCGTTCCTGGGTCTTCGCGGCGGCTCTTGCGGCGGCGAAGCTGGTCGAGGCAAAGGTTCGTGACGATCCGATACAGCCAGGTGTAGAACGAACATTCAAAGCGGAAGTTCGACAGGTGCCGGTAGGCCTTGATGAACGCGTCCTGGTGAACATCCTGCGCATCCTGCTCATTGCCGAGCATGTGCAGCGCCAGGCGAAGAACACTGCGGTCGTAGCGTCGAACGAGCGCGTCAAAGGCTGTGCGCTCTCCTTTTTGCGCCGCTCGGATGAGGTCATCATCTTCCGCACGCTGCTGTTGCCGCGCTTCGAGCTGCTCGGCGGTCAGCTTGGCACGCGCACCGGGTTGGGCAGCAGCTCTGGACATCTCTGCCGCTGATTTTACAGGCGAAACAGTGCCTTGGACCTCCGTGAGGCCGAGGGCAAATGGGCTGGGGCGACGACGGGATAACCCGCCGTTTACAACGACCGCGTCGACTACGCTCATTCTGGTGCTGACTCCGGAGTCAGGTTACTGCCGTACAAAGGTGGGACGGCGTGACCAGACAGAGGTGAGCCGTGTTCAGGTTGTTTTAAGAACGTCGATTTATCTTTGTGACAGCGATGGATTGCGCGATGGCGGAAGCCGCCTGCCAACTTTCCCATGCTCGCAACATCCAACCTAAGTCGCCACCGCGCGAGCTCTGTACCAGCCACAGCAAGGAGCGCCATGTCGCCTTTCAACACCAGGTTGAACCGCCGTGAATTCCTCCGGCAAACCGTTGCGTTCTCTGCGCTCACGGCCATGTCTTCAGGCGCGATTCTGGAAGCGCAGGGGGACGCGCCGACAGCGCCCCCGCCGGACCCATCTGCCCCGCACATGTTCCTGGTCGGCGACTGGGGAACGGACAAGTACATCGATCAGCAGGTATCGGTTGCGAATGCGATGAAGCAGTGGGTGGATGTGCGCAAGATTCATCCTGAAGCGTTGTTCTTGCTGGGCGACAACTGGTATGGCGACATGGGCATTGGCTACAGCTCGCCGCGCTGGCAGAAGCAATTTGAGCAAATGTATCCAACCTCTCATTTTCCCGGACCGGCGTACGCCGTGCTGGGCAATCACGACTACGAATACAAGATCAGCAGCAAGGTCGACATGCAGCTGGAATATGCGCGGCATGCGCAGGGTACCCGGTGGACCATGCCGGCGCGCTGGTACACGTTTACCTATCCGAAGCAGAACCCGGTGATTACGTTCATCTGTCTTGATTCGAACTTGCCGGGAACGAAGAGCGATCCATTTCCGTGGAGTGTGACGATGAGTCACAAGCACAAGGATGAGCAGAACGACTGGTTTCGCACGGAACTAGCCAAGCCGCGAACGACACCGTTCGTTGCTGTGATCGCACATCATCCGCTCTACACAAACGGCATTCATAAGGACAACAAGCTGCTGATCCACGAGTGGGACGACCAGATCCGGCAGGCCAAGGTGGACTTCTGGATTACGGGCCACGATCACGACCTGCAGCATCTTGAGTTCGCGGGACATCCTACCAGTTTTGTGATCTCCGGTGGTGGTGGCGCGGAGCTGGTGGATTGGACGATCGCCCCCGAGAAACGCGGGCCGTACGGCGGGAAGGTGCTCGGCTTTACAGACATGGAGTTCCGTCAGGACGGCATCATCCTGCGGCACATCGACCAGAATGCGAAGACGCTGCATGCGTTCCGGAAGTCGCCGGGCGGTAAGGTGGACTTGCTGCTGCCGCTGGCAACGGGTTGATACCCTGTCCAAGTGCCTTCATTGTTTCCAGAACCAGATCAGCCGCGTGTCGTTCGTCCTCGCAACAATCCCGAAGCATGGGTGATTGCGTTCTGTGACGGCGGTGCACGTGGGAACCCCGGTCCAGCCGGTTACGGTGCGCT
>CAJCIP010000007.1 GCA_903970445.1 Verrucomicrobia bacterium Tous-C9LFEB
CAGCCAACGCTCCGCATCAGTTTCGCAACACTTCCACTAAGCCGGTACGAATGCTCTGTATCTGCTCTCCGGCGGGACAGGAGAATTTCTTCATGGAGGTTGGGATACCGGTCGCGACGCGTACGACGCCCCCGCCGAAGCTAGACAAAGAAGAGGAGGCCGCATTCATTGAGAAAGTGAAAGCGCTCGCACCCAAGTATCGAACCGAACTACTTAGAGAGGCGTAGCTCCCAAGTTCTAATCAATTCACGCCGAAAAGGTGATGCCCCATCAATCTGAAAAGGGAGAAATCATGATAAGTTCGACCTCGACGGTCCTCGCTGTCGGCGCGGCTGGCAACCGCGCTCTACCTTCCAGGGACGATGCCTCGAACGAGAGCTCTTAAGGAATAGGGAGAGGCTATATAGATGATGAAAGCAGTTCAATTGCATGAATACGGTGGACCGGAGGTTCTTCAGTACGAGGATGGGCCACGGCCTGTGTTGAAGGCCGGTGAGGTGCTTGTGCGTGTGCACGCCGCAGGGATCAATCCTCCGGATTGGTATCTGCGGGATGGCTGCAAAATGCTTCCGCCCGAGTGGCGTCCGGTCATACCTTTTCCCATCATCCTGGGCACAGACATCTCCGGCGTCGTTGAAGAGGTGGCTCACGATGTGGAGGGCTTTTCGGTTGGGGATGCAGTTTTCAGTATGGTCCGCTTTCCAAGCTTCGGCGACAGCAAATGCTATGCGGAGTAGGTGACAGTTCCCGCGTCCGAGTGCGCGCTGAAGCCGGCTGGAGTGTCTCACATACATGCCGCAGCTGCACCGATGTCTCTGCTCACGGCATGGCAGTTTCTGATTGAGCTAGGGCACGAAGTGGCCAATCCTCTGCAACCCGAACTTCACCGTCCAGTGCCTTTGAATGGCAAAAGGATTCTGATCAACGGTGCTGCAGGTGGAGTCGGGCACTTTGCAGTGCAGATCGCGAAGATGGAGGGTGCGTACGTGATCGCCGTCGCATCGACGAAGCACGAAGCATTCTTGCGAGGACTGGGAGCCGATGAGTTCATCGACTACAAGAAGACAGCTCCCGAGGATGTTGTTCGTGACGTCGACGTCGTTCTGGATACCCTGGGCGGTCCCACCACGAGTCGCTTCCTGCAGATATTGAAGCGCGGCGGGCATCTGTTCCCCGTCTTCCTCGGATTCTCCGATGCAGAAGAAGCTGCGAAGCGCGGAATCATTGTCTCAACGACACAGGTTCGCTCGAACGGCCCGCAACTCGCGAAGCTGGGTAACCTCCTTGAGGCTGGCACGCTGCGGGTAGCAATTGACAGCACGTTTCCACTCGCAGAAGCAAAGCAGGCGCATGAACGGGCTGCTTTAGGGCACACTCAGGGCAAGATTGCGCTTGCGGTTCTCTGAAGCATGCTCTGCGATGAACTGCGCCGGCGGTCATGAGCGAGTCTCTGGCCCTCTTGCTACGGAACCAATTACTGACCATTCGCAGCAACAATAACACACAAAGAAAGAGGTAGACGATGTCTAATCAAAGCAGCAAGCCGTACGAGATGAAAGGTCAGTACACGCCCGACAACAGCGCACTGGTCTTAATCGACCATCAAGTGGGAACCCTGACTTTTGTTCATAACATGTCTTCGGATGAGTCCCTTCGGAACGCCATCATGCTGGCAAAAGCTGCGAAGGCCTATGGCATGCCAGTAGTCCTGACAACCAGCCAGGAAGATCACGCCCAAGAGCCGACTGCGCCCGCACTACAGCAAGCTTTGCCGGAGGCTTACAAGAATCGTGTCAAGCGTACCGGGATCGTTAACGCGTGGGCCGACCCAAATTTTAGCGCCGCCGTCCGCGCGACCGGACGCAGGAAGCTCATCATGGCAGCTGTCACAACCGACATCTGCCTGATTTTTCCGGCGATCAGTGCGGTGCAAGAGGGATTTGACGTGTTAGCCGTGCTGGACGCATCGGGATCGTCGTACGAAGTGCAGGAGACGCTTGCACGCCGCCGGATGGAGGATGCGGGCGTAGTCTTAACTACAACGAACACCGCGATCGCTGAGCTTGTGCAGGATTGGAGCACTCCTCAGGGCTCAGAGCTTATTCAATTGCTGATGGCTACGGTACCGAAGGTGTAACTATTTAAGATGATCAGTCAAAAAACATCCATGCCTGAAGAGACGGCGGCGTTTCGAAGCGCAACGGCAACGTAAACGCAGTCCGTCTGGTAGAAGCGCTGCGAAGGTACGCGGCCGTGGACACTTGATAAGAGGGTTTTTGTTTTGTACCGATTTTGTACCAAGACACTGCTTTTGATGCTTTTGAGGACTTCTGTGACTTTTTAGAATCAGTAAGTTGCTAGACTTCAAAAACTTGTCAAGTTCCCGTGGTTCGAATCCATGTCGGGGAGCCAGCCTTTAGCTTCAATAATTTAGAGACACCGTGCCGGAATTTTGTACCGATTTTGTACTAGGCATCTCGATTGCGCGATTGTAAGCACCCGGAACTCATTCACACAACAGATTGGGGCCAAGGTCCACGCCGATCAAAACGGCGTCACGGATGTGAGACGGCACGGATACCGTCTGCAACGCACCGCCTGCGAGCAGGCCCGACGGGAGATTGTTCATTACGTTGGAAAGACCCGCGATACCAAACGAAGCGGTCAGAGAACCCCACGCCGTTGGCATTTCCGCGCAATGCTTGAGAACGTCAGCAACATCGCGAAGAGCGCCCGCATGATTCAGCTCTTCGACCAGCACGAATAGCCCTGCCACCAGGGGAAGGACGCTCCACGAAACGCCTTTCATGATCTCGGCCAGAGCATTGCCTTTGGCTTTGGTCACCAGCAGCACGGCAATCGCGGCGGAGATGCAGGTCGGCAAGCCGAGATCGAGTCCGAATCCTGAAGCGCCGATCAGGATAGCGCCTGTGCCCATGATTCCCCAAGCCGCCAGACGGCCCTCGCGGGATAACTGCGCCTTTTCGCCAGAGTCGTCCACTTTCCCGGCAAGGTCCTTACGGGAGACCCAGCGCAGCACGGCATACGTGGCGAGGATAGAACATAGCGAGGGAAGCAGGAAGGTTCTCAGCCACGGCAGGAGTGCCGGAAGATTTTTTCCGTAAACGACAAGATTGGCCGGATTGGAAATAGGCAACACGAAGCTGGCGGCATTCGCGATAAAGGCGCAAATCAGCAGATAAGGCAAAGCCTTCGTTCCGGCTTTCTTGACGGCTGCATAGACGGCGGGCGTGAGGACGACGGCTGTGGCATCGTTTGAAAGGCCACGCTTACCAGGAAACCGCGCTCCTAGCAGCGCAACGGTCGCTCGTGTTGCCGTCCCGTCCGCATCAGCCTTGAGTGCGAAACGGCCCGAATTGGGCTTAGCAAACGGAAGAATTAACGACTCACGTGGGCCAAAAGGAACAGAGTCGCGATCGGGATTC
>CAJCIP010000008.1 GCA_903970445.1 Verrucomicrobia bacterium Tous-C9LFEB
AGCAGCAGGCTGCGTTTGTCTGTGATCGCCCACACCACCGGGTCGTCGTGCATGTCTCCGCGGCTGGTGAGCATCCAAACCTGGCTAAGCCACAGCAGCATCACGGGAACAACCAGCCATAGCCTCGTCGTGTGCCGGTACAGCGCGATCGTGCGCGGGTCACTGATGTACAGCGTAAGCACAACGACAGCCGCATAGGCCGCACCGGTTCCAAGCGCCCGCAGCTGCTCCAGATCGCTGACCAGGTAGCCTCTACCACTGGTGGCGACGCCCCCACGCTCGCGCAAGCCTTCCAGTTCGCTGAAGCGTTTTACAAATGCCAGCGAAAGGAACAGGAAAATGCTGAATCCTGCCAGCCATGTCGAGATGGGAACACTTGTCGCCGCGCTGCCGGCAAGAATGCGCACGGTGTAGAGCCCGCTGAGGATGAACACATCCAGCAGCAGCTTGCGCTTCAGATAGAAGGAGTACGACAGGGTCGTAATTGTGTAGATAACCAACCAGATGAGGAAGCGGAAAGGCTGCGCGAGATCATAGGGACCTGGTACAGCTCGGACGATCTTTGGCAGCGCGATTGCCAGAGCGGCGGACACACCGCCAAGCAAAAGCACCATCACCACACCGGACTGTACGGAGAGATCACCCGCCGCAAAAGGCCGGCGACGCTTGCGTGGGTGCTTCCGGTCAGCATCGATGTCCAGCAGGTCGTTGATGATGTAGGTCGCGGAGGCGCACAGGCCGAAGCTGAAGAAGGCGATGAGCGCGCCGACGACCGTCGCGAAATTCCAGGCGTGCGCCAGCAGCAGTGGCACAAAAATCAGCGTATTTTTCGCCCATTGATGCAGCCGTACCGCGCGCAGCCAGCTCTTCAACGTGGAAGGCCGGTCGTTGAAGGTGGCTACCAGCACGGTTTTGTCGCGACGCAGTATTCTTCGCAGCGACGCGATGGGGTTCGCCACCATGGGACTGACGCACGCGCGGAGTAGCTCGGCGTCGGGCTTTGCGTTTCCGATGTAGCAAAACCGTTTGCCAAACTGTTCGCGGAAGGCCGCCAGCTTGTTTCCGCCAGCCAGGTTGGTCGCTCCATCGGACGCAAGCACACCGGCGAAGATGCCCAGATGAGCGGCCACGCGATCCGCAAGAACGCGATCAGCAGCGGTTGCCAAATAGATCTGCCTGCCTGCGCCGAATTGCGTTCGCAGCCACTCAAGTAGAGGGCGGTTATACGGCAGGTGTTCGACATCAAGATTGACCGCAGAAGTGACATGGCTCTTGAACGCGGCCTTACCCCGCGCAATCCAGCCGGGAACCTGCAGGAGCGCAGCAGGATGTTGACGTGTCATCAGCAGAAGCGAGTCATGCAGTGTGTCTGACTTGACCAGCGTGCCATCGAGATCTACGCACAGCGGAACGTCGGGCTCCAGCAGGTCGGGCGCGGGCAGCGCAGCCGCAACATTTTCGATAGCCTGTGCCATTTGCTTCTATTGTCGCCGGAAACTCTTACCTATGTCCCTGCGTCACTATAGCTGCCGCCGTTGGCCACGCCTCAGGGTATGCTAACGAGCGAACAGGATTAAAGAACGCGCGCGCCGGCGAGGTAGCCCGGCGGGACGCATCAGATGTGTAAGACACCAGCCGGGTCCCAAACTAGTCTTAGCAGGAGCACTTAGCCCGACATGCCAGTTGATCAAAACCTGGATCCGCAGCACACGCTTCCGTCCGCGAGCGCCGGCGGGGCAACCATCACCGATCCAGGGCATATGCTTCCGGAGCACGCATCGCAGGGAAGCGGCAGGCCTCGCGGCGGCGGTCTACGCATGGTGCTCATCGTCCTCGTCATCCTGCTGCTTGCCGGCTTCGTCTTCTGGCGTATTCACTCGAACAACGCAACGCAGGAAAAAGAAGGCCAGAAGGCTGCAGCGGCAGCGAACCGGCCCACGCCCGTGCAGGTTGCCATAGTGCAGCAGAAGACGGTGCCCGTGTACCTTACCGGGCTTGGCACGGTAACTCCGTACAACACAGTTACACTGCATTCGCGCGTTGACGGCCAATTACTGCAGGTGAACTTCCGCGAAGGACAGACCGTCCGCAAAGGTGACCTTCTGCTGCAGATTGATCCCCGTCCTTACCAGGCCGCGTTGGACCAGGCGATTGGTACCTACGCGAAAGACGAAGCAAATCTGAAGAACGCGCAGGCAGAAGCGCAGCGGTATTCAGCGCTGTACGAAGCAGGTGTTGTTTCCAAAGAGCAGCAGCAGTCCGAGGTGTCGACTGCCGGGCAGGCCGTAGGAACACTGAAGGCCGATCAGGCCGCGATTGAAGCCGCCAAGGTCAACGTTGGTTATACACGCATCTATGCGCCAATTGATGGTGTCGTCGGCTTGCGTCAGGTCGATCCTGGCAACATTGTTCATGCTTCCGACACGACGGGGCTGGTCGTCATCACCCAGATACACCCCATGGCCATCATCTTCACGCTGCCGGAAGATCAACTGCGGCAGGTTCAGCAGGCGATGCATGGTGGCAACAAGTTGGTCGTCGAAGCCTATGACCGCACCGATGCGCACAAAATTGCCTCCGGCACTTTGCTGACCATCGACAATCAGATCGACACCACAACGGGCACAGCGAAATTGAAGGCGATTTTTGATAATTCCGACAATGGCCTATTCCCAAATCAATTCGTCAACGTTCGGCTGATCCTGCGTGAACGTCCGAACGCCACCGTCATCCCGACCGCAGCGATTCAGAGCGGAACGCAAGGATCGTTTGTCTTCGTTGTGAACCCCGGGCCGACACCGGCGAACAAGCGTCAGAATCAGCCGAATGCAAGCGATGGTAGCGGCAAAGGCCACGGCAAGAAAGGCTCGAGCGATGGAAGCGCCTCGGAAACGCAAAGCGCCTCGACCGGCGGCGACGGAGAAGACGAAGATCAAGGCAAAGATGGTAAACCGGCGCAGAATCAGCCGAAGTTCCATGCAGACATGCAATCCATTCATGTGGACTTCACCATCGGCACCGACTCCGTCATCTCCGATGGTGAGCTGCACGGCGGGCAGCAGATCGTCACGGATGGCGCGGAAAAATTGGTGGATGGCGGCAACGTGACTCCCACGCAAAGCCGTGGCGGCAACAGCGCTGCCAGCAATCCGGGCTCAGCAAGCAGTGGCGTCGGCGCAGGTGCGGCGTCGCCCGGAACAACCGGGCAGCAGGCCGGTGGGTCGCAGTCTCAGACCAATGGGGGCGGACACCAGTGAGCCCATCACGGCCATTTATTCTGCGGCCGGTGGCCACCTCGCTCTTGATGGTGGCCATTTTGCTTGCGGGTTTCGTCGCCTATAAGCAGTTGCCGGAAGCCGCGCTGCCTGAAGTCGATTACCCCATCATCCAGACGACCACCTTCTATCCAGGCGCGAGCCCCGAAGTGATGGCCAGTTCGGTCACTGGTCCCTTGGAACGCCAATTCGGACAGATACCCGGCCTCAGCCAAATGACGTCCACTTCCTCCGGTGGTGCTTCCATCGTCACGCTGCAGTTTTCCCTCGCGGAGAACATCGACGTTGCGCAACAGGATGTCCAGGCGGCCATCAACGCGGCTTATAGCTATCTTCCGAAAGACCTCCCGAACCCACCGATTTACGCGAAGGTCAATCCGGCTGACGCGCCAATCCTGACGCTCGCGCTTACTTCCAACACGCTGCCGCTGGTAAAGGTAGAGGACCTCGCCGACACCATCCTCGCGCAGAAGATTTCGCAACTCTCCGGCGTCGGTCTGGTGTCGATCGCCGGTGGTCAAAAGCCGGCCGTGCGCACCCAGGCGAATCCGACTGTACTTGCAAGTTATGGCTTGTCGCTCGAAGACATCCGCACGGCCCTCGGCACAGCCAACGTCGATCAGGCGAAAGGTTCGCTGAACGGACCGCGCCAGGCCTTCACCATTGGCGCGAACGATCAGTTGTTGGACAGCACTGACTATAACCAGGTCATTATTGCGTACCGCAACGGATCGCCGGTGCGGCTGTCAGACGTCGCGAATGCTGTTGACTCTGCCGAGAACCTCTACCAGGCGGCGTGGATGGGATTTGCCGCTGTTCCGGCGCACACGGAGAAGACTTCCAGTGGCAAGGTTCAGGTTCCCGCAACGCAGTTGAGTCTGCAGCCGGCTGTGATCATCAATATCCAGAGGCAGCCCGGTGCCAACGTCATCGGCGTCGTGGACCGTGTGCAAGCGCTGCTGCCGCAGTTGAAACAGGCGCTCCCTGCGGGCGTCGATCTCCAGATTCTGACGGATCGAACAGGCACCATTCGCGCGTCTGTTTCCGACGTGCAATTCGAGCTGATGCTCACCATCGCGCTGGTAGTGATGGTCATCTTCCTGTTCCTGCGGTCGATTGCCGCCACCGTCATTCCAGCTGTCGCAGTGCCGCTGTCCATCGTGGGCACGTTCGGCTTCATGTATCTGCTGGGCTACTCGCTCAACAATCTCAGCCTGATGGCCTTAACGATCTCGACCGGCTTCGTCGTTGACGATGCCATTGTGATGATCGAGAACATCGATCGCTATCTTGAGATGGGTGACTCGCCTCTCGATGCGGCGCTGAAGGGTTCGGAGCAGATCGGCTTCACAATCCTTTCGCTAACTGTGTCGCTCATCGCCGTGTTGATTCCCCTGCTGTTTATGGGCGACATCGTTGGCCGGCTATTCCGCGAATTCGCCGTGACGCTTTCCGTCACAATCCTGGTCTCCGCAGTCGTCTCGTTGACACTGACGCCCATGATGGCGGCGAAGCTGCTCAAGCACAAGCCGAAATCGTCGCAGAACAAGTTCTATCGCAAGAGCGAAGCGTTCTTTGTGTGGGTGATTGAAAAGTATGGCAACGGCGTGCGATGGGTGCTTGAACACCAGACTCTAACGTTGCTGATCACGCTGGCGACGTTCATCCTCACCATCGTGCTGTACATCGTCGTGCCAAAGGGCTTCTTCCCCGTGCAGGACACAGGCGTGATTATGGCCGTGACGGAAGCCGACCAAAGCGTGTCCTTCGCCTCGATGTCCTCGCGCCAGCAGGCGCTTGCGAAGGTCATCCTCGAAGACCCGGATGTTGTTTCAGTCAGTTCCTTCATTGGCATCGATCAGAACAACACCACGCTGAACTCGGGCCGCATACAGATCAATCTCAAAGACCGCGACGCCCGCAAACTCGATGCTGTCGCGATCATTCAGCGCTTGCAAAATAAGGTAGACCAAGTCCATGGCATCCTGACGTACCTGCAACCGTCACAGGACCTGACCGTAGAAGACCGCGTTTCGCGCACGCAGTACCAGTTCTCTGTCGAAGACGCCAACTCCGCCGAACTGGCGAACTACACCAATCAGCTCGTAGACAAATTCAAGACTCTGCCATCGCTTACGGATGTTGCCAGCGATCAACAAATCAATGGGCTGGGCGCACAACTTGTCATCGACCGCGATACAGCCTCGCGTCTAGGCATCACGCCGCAGAACATCGATGACACGCTGGACGACGCCTTTGGCCAGCGCCAGGTCTCGACGATCTTCACGCAGCTGAATCAATATCACGTTGTGATGGAGGTTGCACCGAGCTTCCAACGCACTACCGGAGCGCTCGACAACCTGTATGTGAAAAGCTCAAATGGAACTCAGGTTCCGCTTTCGACGTTCACACATATGGTGAACAATTCCGCGAACCTCTCCATCGGCCACCAGGGGCAGTTTCCTTCGACGAACATCTCGTTCAACCTTGCGCCGGGACGTTCCATCGGCGATGCGGTCGAAGAAGTGAACAAAGCAGTCGCTGACATGAAGATGCCCGCCAGCGTCAACACTGCATTCCAAGGCACGGCAGCCGCGTTTGAGGCCTCGCTCACGAATGAGCCGCTGCTGATCCTGGCGGCGCTTATCGTCGTATACATCGTGCTCGGAGTTTTGTACGAGAGCTACATTCATCCCGTCACGATTCTTTCCACATTGCCGTCCGCCGGAGTCGGCGCCATTCTCGCGCTGCTCGTCACTGGGCAGAGCCTGACGGTCGTCGCGCTCATAGGCATCATCCTGCTGATCGGCATTGTGAAGAAGAATGCCATCATGATGATCGACTTTGCGCTCGAAGCCGAGCGTGAACAGGGCATGGAGCCCGAGGAAGCGATCTATCAGGCCTGTCTGCTGCGTTTCCGCCCCATCATGATGACCACCATGGCCGCACTGCTCGGGGCTGTTCCCTTGGCGTTTGGCTCCGGCACCGGCTCTGAGCTGCGCCGCCCGCTTGGCATCACCATCATCGGCGGCCTTGTGATTTCGCAGGTGCTCACGCTTTTCACCACGCCGGTGGTCTACCTGTTCTTTGACCGCATCGGGCGGAAATATCTTCGCACGGGTGAGGCGGACAAGGAACTCTACGAACATACGCATGGCGGCCAGGCGCCACCGACTCATCACGGCCCGCCGCAGCCTGTGGCCGGTGACTAGAAGGACATATCTCCAAGGAGGCTACATGGCGAACACTGAGCAGATCACGATAACCCTCCCAACAGATTTGGTGTCAAAGGTGCATGAACGTGTCGCAGCCGGTGACTTTCCCAATGCCAGCGAACTCGTGCAGCAAAGCCTGGAGGAGTTTGTTGTAAACGGCGGCGGGCCGCTTGAGATGAGCAAGCCGGAGTTTGACCGTTGGTTAAAGGCCGAGGTGAGCCCAGCGTATGAAGCGATGAAACGAGATCCAGCAAGAGGACGAACAGCAGAGCAGGTTCGCGACCGTGTCGCCCAGGAGTGCAGCGCCTTCGAGAAGGCGAAGTAAAGGTGCGTTACGAAATCATCTTTTCTCCGGAAAGTGAAACGATCTCGTGAAGATTTACCGAAGGATTGCACTGAATGGTTTTCCGGAGAAGGCAGAACACTTTACTAACGCCCTAACGAATTACTGCCTGAGCTCGCAACGTTTCCGCGAAGGGGAGCGACGCGACACGATCTCCTTCGCGGTCTTAGAGTCTTGGTTTTTCGGCAGCTAGCGCTCATACCCTACACGGTAGATGATGACGCGCGGCAGGTAACAATACTGCGTGTACTTGGACGCGGTCAGAGTTTGGAGAGGGCATTCGAGTCAAATGAGTAACGATTCACCACTCCAACCCGGCGACAGGACACCCCGCGACCAGCAGCGTCCCGGTGACGCGGCCAAGCTGCATTCCGGGGGAGCGAACGCGCGCGAAGGCGATCGCGCGCCGCAGGATGGAGCTTCAGCTCACGATCAGCAAAAGTTTGATGTGCAAACGAAAGAAGGCGGCACGCCACTTGGCGGCGTGAACTTCTCTGAACCCTTCATCAAGCGTCCAGTCGCAACGTTTCTTCTATCGATTGCGATCATCATTGCGGGCTCCGTCGCTTATAAGTTGCTGCCTGTCGCATCCTTGCCGCAGGTGGAGTATCCCGTCATTTCGGTGGGTGCATCATTGCCGGGCGCCGACCCAGACACGATGGCTTCTTCCGTGGCCACACCGCTGGAGCGTCAGTTCTCGCGCATCGCCGGGATCAATCAGATGACCTCAAGCTCCTCCACGGGAGCAACCAGCGTCATCATGCAGTTCGACCTGAGCCGTGACATCGATGGCGCCGCTCGTGACGTGCAGGCAGCTATCAACGCCGCTCGCGCGCAGCTTCCCGCCAACCTGCCGTCGAATCCTACGTACCGCAAAATCAACCCGGCAGATGCGCCCATCCTCATCCTTGCGCTGACGTCCGACACTGTGCCGATTGCGCAGATGTACGATGTGTCCGACTCGATCCTCGCGCAGAAGATCGCCCAGGTGAACGGTGTTGGTCAGACATTTACCGGCGGTTCGGCCAAGCCGGCGGTGCGCATCGAGGCCAACCCAAATCAACTCAGTGCGCAACATCTAAATCTAGAAGACCTGCGTGCCGCCGTCGCCACAGTGAACGTCTTGCAGCCCACCGGATACATCAATGGGACCGGCCAGGACTCAACGCACGTCGCCGTTTCGACTACGGACCAGCTTTTTGGCGCCGCCGCCTACGCTCCGCTCATCATCGCAACGGACCGTGGTCCCGTATCCAGCGCACAGGCCTCCACTGGCCTGCCCGCCTCCGTGTCATCCGCTGTGAGTTCGACAGCAGGCACAACTTCTGCATCAGGCTCCAGCGCTGCCGGCACAGCGGCTGCGAGCACATCATCGAGCGGAGCTTCGGCAAGCGCGAGCAGTTCGGGCGCAAGTTCAGGATCAGCCGCAAGCGCCAGTTCTGGTGGCTCCAGCGCTGTAACCAACTTCGCCACATCCCGCATCACTGACACAGGCCCGGCGAACGAGCACGGCATCGTTCGCATACGCGATGTCGCCACTGTCACCGATGCGGTCGAAGACATCCATACAGGCGGTTACCTCAACAACAAGCCCGCCATCCTGATCGTTGTCTTCAAAGCCCCCGGGGCCAACGTTATTTCCACCGTGGATAACGTGCTGAAGATCCTGCCCGCGCTGCAGGCTTCCATTCCTCCCGCCATCCGCTTGCAAGTGGTGCTTGACCGCACCACGACCATTCGCGCTTCTGTGAAAGATGTCACCAGAACGCTTATCCTCTCGATCCTGCTCGTGATTCTCGTGGTCTTTGTCTTCCTTCGTGAAGTGCGTTCCACACTCATCCCATCGATTTCCGTTCCGCTATCGCTGCTGGGCACCTTCGGCGTGATGTACCTGTTGGGCTATACCCTCGACAACCTCAGCCTGATGGCGCTCACCATCTCCACAGGCTTCGTAGTAGACGATGCGATTGTCGTGATCGAGAACATTTCACGGCATCTGGAAGAAGGCCTGAAGCCATTCGACGCGGCGATGAAAGGCTCGCGCGAGATCGGCTTCACCGTGCTCTCGATGTCCACCTCACTCATCGCCGTCTTCATTCCGATTCTTTTGATGGGTGGCATTGTCGGCAGGCTCTTCCGCGAGTTCGCCGTGACGCTTTCTGTTGCGATTGCGGTCTCCCTCGTTGTTTCACTGACGACAACACCGATGCTCTCGGCGAAGTTCCTCAAGCCGCACGATCAGGTAAAGAAGGGCTGGTTCTATCGCACGGGGGAAAAGCATCTGGCGTGGCTGACCGGCGAATACGAACGCGGTCTTCGCTGGGTCATTCGTCACCAGATCACAACACTGCTCATCTTCATCGCGACCTTCCTGCTGAACATTTACCTCTTTTGGATCGTGCCAACCGGCTTCTTTCCGCAGCAGGATACCGGCCGGCTCGGCGGCCAGATTCGCGCGGCGCAAGACACGAGCTTCTTTACGCTGAAGGGCCAGATGCAAAAGGTTCTGACCATCGTCAAGTCGGACCGTGCCGTGCAGAATGCGATGGCCTTCCTTGGCGGAGGCGGGCCTGGTGGCGGAGCGTCGAATCAGGCAAGCATGTTCGTTGTCTTGAAGGCCGATGCGGCGCGACAGAAGGATAAAGACACCGCGGATGTCATCATCAACCGGCTGCGCCCTAAGCTCTCGCACTTCCCGGGTCTACAGGTTTTTCTGCAAAGCTCACAGGAGCTGAGCATTGGTGGCCGCCAATCGGCTACGCAGTACCAGTACACGCTCACAGCGGATTCGACCGACGAGCTGAACCTTTGGTCACCAAAATTGCTGGATGCCCTGCAACGTCTGCCCGAGTTGAAAGATGTCGCGACCGATCAGCAGGATAAGGGCCTTGAAGCCAAATTGGTCATTGATCGCGACACGGCTTCTCGGCTCGGTGTGAGCGCGCTCGCTGTGGATTCGGTACTCTCGGATGCCTTCGGACAACGGCAGGTGTCCACCACATATCGACCGCTGAATCAATATCACGTGGTGATGGAAGTCGATCAGCAATACCAGGACACGCCGGACGACCTTACGAACATTTATGTAAAGTCGACGAGCGGTGCCGAGGTTCCGCTTTCCGCGATCACGCATCTGGAAACCAACCGCGTGCCGCTCGCGGTGAACCACCAGTCGATGTCACCCGCGGCAACGCTGTCCTTCAACCTGGCGCTGGGCGTGTCACTCTCGCAGGCAACGCTCGCGATTGAAAACGCTCGCCAGCAGATTGGCATGCCTTCAGCCATCCATGGTGGGTTTCAGGGTTCGGCGCAGGCTTACAAGCAATCGCTGTCGTCGGAACCGATCCTGGTCTTGCTGGCACTCTTCACGGTTTATATCGTGCTGGGCATTTTGTACGAAAGCTTTATTCATCCGATTACGATTCTTTCTACTTTGCCCTCAGCAGGTGTCGGCGCGATCCTTGCGCTGCTGGTGTTCCACATCGACCTCTCGGTCATCGCCATCATCGGTATCATCCTGCTGATCGGCATCGTGAAGAAGAACGCCATCATGATGATCGACTTCGCACTCGTTGCCGAGCGCGAGCACGGCAAGAACTCGGAAGAAGCCATCTACGAGGCCTGCATGCTGCGCTTCCGGCCCATCATGATGACCACGATGGCTGCACTGCTCGGCGGCATTCCCCTGGCGCTGGGTACGGGTACCGGTTCTGAATTACGCCGACCATTGGGCGTGACCATCGTCGGCGGCTTAGTCGTCAGCCAATGCCTTACGCTCTTCACCACGCCGGTCATCTATCTCTTCTTTGACCGTCTGCATAACGCGCTTCCGCGCTGGCGAAAGGCTGCAAAAGAAGCCCTCGGCTTTGGCAAGCCCGCACCGCTTCCATCAGCGAATGCTGCCCATGCCGCGGGAGACTAAAGCATCAGCGGGCGTTCTCTCTGCCACTCTGTGCTGCTGCCTCATCACACACGTTCCGCAGGTAGTCCCAGGAGTAAAGTCCCGCCTCATGGCCATCGTTCCAGCGAAAACGCAGCGCGTACTTGCCGACCGGCTCTACATCGAACGGTCGCGGCGGCGCTTCGTACATCGGCAGCAGTGCTTGCGGCTTCGGCTTCGTCTCGCCGGGTTCTAATCCCTCTGCCTCACGCGTCTCGTGGCAAGTTGCACACGGACATGCTGCGCGCAGCCAAGCGAAATTCCAGTGACTCGTGTGCCCATCGCGCCATTCAATGGTGAGCCCTGTGCCGCCTGTTTTATCCACGCGCACCTTCGCGGGCCGAACAGCGTCACCCGTCAGGTGAGAGCGCGCGGCAGCGCGCTCTGCTTCCTCTTTGCTCACGAACTTGATGCCGTCGTGACTCATCCTTGCGCTTGTCTCCAAAAGAAGTAACCCGCGACGACGCATCCGGTGACGACAACTACGGCCCGCAGTGTGTCTCCATTGAGCCGCTTGGCAAAGCGAGCGCCGAGGTAACCTCCCGCCGCCGCAGCAAGCATCGCGACCAGGCAGAATCGCCAAACAACCGCCCCGCGCACGATGAACGTAATGATCGCGCACAGGTTCGCCAGCGTAACCGAGACTACCTTCATCGCATTCAGCTCGTGCATGGCATCGATGCCGAACAGCGCCAGCGCGGTCATCATCAAGAAGCCGCTGCCTGCGCCAAAGTAGCCGACGTAGAACGTCACAGGCAGCATGGCAAGCGCCATCGGCAACACAGACACTTCGCGTTGCTCATCGTGGGCGATGTTGGCACGCCTGCGCAGCCACTTCGAAACGGGACCGCTGATGCCGAACAACAGCGTTCCACCCAGAATGAGCCACGGCACCAGAGCGAGGAACGTTCGCTGCGTAGTATGCAGTAGCACTTCCGCGCCAAGAACACCGCCAAGAATCGATGAGATCGCCACCGCAGGGAGCAGGTCTCGGCGTACATCTCCGCGCAAAGCCACCAGCGATGTTAGTTGACCCGGCCAAAGTGCGACCGTGTTGGTGGCGTTGGCGGCG
>CAJCIP010000009.1 GCA_903970445.1 Verrucomicrobia bacterium Tous-C9LFEB
AGTCGACCGACGGCATGGTGCGCGGCATGCGCGCCGTGGACACGGGCGCGGGCATCACCGTTCCTGTGGGGCGGGAGACGCTTGGCCGCGTGCTGAACGTGCTCGGGCAACCAGTGGACCAGCTTGGCCCGGTGAACGCGAAGGCGCATCGTCCGATTCACCGGTCCGCTCCGGCATTTGATGAGCAGGCCACTTCGGAAGAGATGTTCGAGACGGGCATCAAGGTCGTTGACCTCATCCTTCCCTTCTTGAAGGGCGGAAAGATTGGTCTGTTCGGTGGCGCCGGTGTCGGCAAGACAGTTGTGATTCAGGAGTTGATCAACAACGTTGCTACGAAGCACGGCGGATACTCCGTGTTTGCCGGGGTGGGGGAGCGCACCCGCGAAGGAAACGATCTCTGGCATGAGTTCCAGGAGTCGGGTGTTATCGACCTGAAGGACTTCTCGAAGAGCAAAGCTGCGCTGATCTATGGCCAGATGACCGAGCCGCCAGGAGCGCGTTTGCGCGTGGCGCTGACCGGTCTTACCGTGGCGGAATATTTCCGTGACGAAGAAGGCGCGGACACGCTGCTGTTCATCGACAACATTTTCCGCTTCACGCAGGCGGGTTCGGAAGTTTCTACGCTGCTAGGCCGTATGCCTTCGGCGGTGGGCTACCAGCCGAACCTTGCGACTGAAATGGGCGAGTTGCAGGAACGCATTACCTCGACGAAAAAGGGTTCGGTCACGTCGGTGCAGGCTGTGTACGTGCCTGCCGATGACATCACCGATCCGGCCCCGGCGACGACCTTCGCTCACCTTGACGCCACGATGCTTCTGTCGCGCCCGCTTTCGGAACTTGGGATCTATCCGGCTGTGGACCCACTCACATCGACCTCGCGTATTCTTTCGGCCCGCATCGTGGGTCAGGAGCATTACGACGTAGCACAGGGTGTGAAGAAGATTTTGCAGCGCTACAAGGACTTGCAGGACATCATCGCCATCCTCGGTATCGACGAGCTTTCTGAAGAGGACAAGCTCACCGTATCGCGGGCACGTAAAGTCCAGAGGTTCCTGTCGCAGCCGTTCCACGTGGCGGAAATCTTTACGGGCATTCCCGGCGCATATGTGAAGGTAGAAGACACGATTCGCAGCTTCAAGGAAATCATCGAAGGCAAGCACGATGACATCCCCGAGCAGGCGTTCTACCTGAAGGGTGGCATCGAGGATGTGATTGCTGCCGCCGAGAAGATGAAGGCTAGCGCCTAGCGTTGCAAGTGAATAATTATCAGTGCACCTTGAAATAAAGCGAAGCAGTTTCATCGTTTGCTTCTCTGAAAGCTGAAGAGCTAAATGGCGGATGCAACAAACAACTCGGGGCTGCTGAAGGTGCGGCTGGTGACGCCAGACCGCGTGCTGCTGGATGCGACGGCGACAGCGGTTGAACTGCCTTCGATGGCCGGTTACTTGGAAGCCCTCTATGGCGCCGCGCCGTTGTTGGCGGAACTTGGCGCCGGTGAAGTGAAGCTGCACGGTGGATCTTCCGGCGAGCAGGTCTTCTTCGTGGCGTGGGGCTTCGTCGAGGTGCTGCCGGAGCGCGTAACCATCCTGGCCGAAACGGCGCTGCACCCTGACGAGATCGACGTCTCCAACGCGCAGGCTGACTTGCGGCACGCTCAGGAACTGTGGAACGAGGCGGGCGACGATCAAGCCAAGTACGACGAAGCCAATGCCGAAACGCGTGTTGCCGAAGAAAAGCTAGCTGCTGCGCAGGGCAAGCGATAGGAAGAAAGTTATAGAACAACGGTCGCGTGTTCGTCTGGTGTTCACGCGGCCGTTTTATTTTGTTATATGCCTTCTCTCAGTCGAAGAAGCTTTACGACACTGCTTGGTGGGTCGCTTGCGGCCAGTGCGGTGGATTCATCTCCTGCACATGCGCTGCTTCCCAGCTCAGACTCCAAAGACTTTGACTTCATCTTCTTCACCGATACGCATCTGGAACCTGAGCGGAACGGAGCCAAAGGCTGCGCCATGGCGTTCAAGCACATGCGCGGTATCAAAGCTGACTTTGCCGTGCAGGGTGGCGACCATATTTTCGACGCGCTACAAGTGCCGAAGGAGCGGTCGCTAGGCCTGTTCGACCTGTATGACAAGACCCAGCAAGACTTGAGCCTGAAGGTGTATCACACGCTCGGCAACCATGACTGCGTTGGGGTGTACGCGAACAGCGGAGTCGCGCTAGACGATCCGCTCTTCGGCAAGAAGTACTTCGAAGAACACCTTGGCAAAACGTTCTACAGCTTCGACCACAAGGGTGTGCATTTCGTTGTGCTCGACTCGATTGGCATCACTCCTGACCGTGGTTACGAAGGCCGCGTCGATGCTGCGCAGTTGCAGTGGCTGGGGAATGATCTACATACCATGCCCGCAGGCCGACCAATCGTTGTGGTGACGCACATTCCACTGGTGACTGCAATTGAAAACTACGAAGCGGCACCAGTGACTCCGCCGGTTCATCACGGCCTGAGTGTGGCGAATTCTTCCGAAGTGATCAAGGTGTTTGCGGGGCGAAATGTTGTGGGTGTGCTGCAGGGTCACAATCACGTGAACGAGCGGGTGGAGTGGCATGGTGTGCCGTACATCACCAGCGGAGCAGTCTGCGGCAACTGGTGGCAAGGTACGAGGATGGGAACGCCGGAGGGCTATACTGTGGTTTCGATTCGCGGTGGGAAACTTTTCACGCGCTACGAGACCTACGGCTTCCAAAGTGTGGATCCGCACAACACATAGCTTTGCTCCGTTCGGTGCGACAGCTTGGCAGTAAACCTGACAGGAGATGAAGTGGCGAGCGAACTGTACTTTGAGGATCTCTACCCTGGGCTAAAGTTTGTCTCGGAACGCAGCTACAAGGTCACCGCCGAAGAGATCAAAGAGTTCGCGGAACGCTACGATCCTCAGCCATTCCATTTGGATGAAGCCGCCGGCGAAAGCAGCTTCTTTCAAGGGCTCGCAGCTTCGGGCTGGCTGACGGCGGCCATCGTGATGCGGCTTCGAGTGGAGTCGATCCACATCGCCGGCGGCATGATCGGCGCGGGGGTCGAAGAGATTCGATGGACGCAGCCCGTACGCCCCGGCGACGCCATTCGCACAGAAGCAGAAATCCTGAACACGAGGCTTTCGAGCTCACGACCAAGCTTTGGGATCGTTCGTTCGAGGACGCTGGTGTACAACCAGCGCGACGAGATCGTGATGCGTTCTGTTGTGAACTTTCTTGCGCCGCTGCGCACACCGAAACAGACCTAGAAGAAATCGCGCAGTTGCCATGCTGTTTCTTCCCGCACGAATCAGTTGGGGTACGTGAGTGACTGTAGGTGCGCGTAATGCACAATTACGAAGCGTATCGTTAACTCTGTGCGGATGACGGTGTTAGCTTCGGGTTCCAAGGGCAATTCGACTCTAATTGCCTCGAAGCACACGCGCATTCTGGTGGATGCCGGTCTTTCCTGTCGGGAACTGATGCGACGCATGGAGCTTACTGGAGAAGATCCTTCCACGATCGATGCCATCCTGATCACACATGAGCACTTTGATCACGTAGCGGGACTTGCAGTGCTTGCGCGTAAGTACGACATTCCAGTGTTCTTTACGGAGCAGACGCATCGTGCCTGGGTGCGTATGCTGACGCCCAAGACCACGATGACGTACGCGAAGTGGCTCGAGAACCTGGAGAACGAGCGCGCAGCGCGTACGACCGCCATCGCCCCTGCGCACAAGCTGGCGATAGCATCCGCACCCGGGTTCGCGGGCGTTGCAACGGAGTTGCAGGAGTTTACGGACGCGGAGAATGCCGGCGCGTCGCTTGAAATGAATGCCGCGAAGGCTGAAGAAGATTGCGAGCCGAGCGAAACGCGAACAGCGGCGAAACTCAATCCGACGGCTCTGCCGCATGTGGAATACTTTCAGGCCGGTCAGCGGTTCTGCATAGGCGACATTGATGTGAATCCTTTCACCATTCCGCATGACGCGGCCGATCCTTGTGGTTTTGTGTTTCACGCTCGGCATGAGTCGGTCCGTATGGCGGTCGCCACGGACCTCGGATATATTCCACCCAACGTAAGCATGGCGCTGAAGAATGTTGATGTCCTGCTGTTGGAGTCCAATCACGATCTCGAGATGCTGAAGGACGGTCCTTATCCGTGGTCAGTGAAGCAGCGTGTTCTTTCCCGGGTCGGGCATCTATCGAATGCTGCCTGCGCGGAGTACCTGTTGCGCGACTATGACGGCGGTGCGCACACGATTGTGCTCGGACATCTATCCGAACAGAATAATCTGCCGGAGCTGGCGCGGTATGCAGCGGAATCGGCGATCGGCGATCGAATGACGTTGCTGGGCAATCGTGTTCTGCTGGCTGTGCAAGAGACGCCGCTTGAACCTATCTGCCTTTGAATGCAACGGGACAGCGGAAGTGAATCTACATAGGTGCCTATCCGTCACGCTGCAAAATCGTCTAAACTATCAACAAGCGATGGAATTTGCCAGTCATTCGTATCATCGGTCACCAAGTCGACACCACGCCTGCTCCGATCAGGTTATTGGGGCTATTCTGTCGGGGTGGCGGTACGACATCTCCGGCATTCCAAGGGATTTACGTGGCGACTACGATGGACATCTAAAGAGCTGTGGGTATTGCAAGCGTCGCCAGCGGGTGCATCGGACGGTAGATCTCCTGCTTCTGGCAGTCACCTCGTTGTCCTTTGCCGCATTCCTGCTGACAGCGCTGGTGCTCCGTCGGATCGAAGTCGCTAAGAACATCGGTAACAGCGTGCATTTGCATATTCCTGCGCAAAGCTCTTTTGCACTTGCTCACTTGCCATCCAGCATCACGATTAGTCTCGAAGCGGTAGCCATTGCTGGAGTCGTCGTGTCGATGCTGCTTTGGGTGCTGGTGGCCATCGCCACGCCAGTACCAGCAATGCTGGCCCACATGGTTCGCGAGCACTTCTCCCCTGAGCCGCACGATCGCAAGCAGGCAGCTTAGCTTCTCAAAAGCGTATCTTTTGGAAGATCTCAACTCATTCACGAGCGCACAGCAGGAACAGGCTGCAGCTGTGGCAGCGATTGCTCCGCTCGGGGATGCGGCGCCGAGCCAAGCAGGATCGCGCGAAGAGCAGAAGCCATCGCTCTTAGAATACCCGGCCACTTATCTCCTGCTCGCGATCAACATCGTCGTTTTTTTGATCATGTTTGTTGGGCCTTTTAGGATGCTGCTACAGCATCATCAGGGCGGCCAAGTCTTGACTGCCGAGTTCAGCACCGAGGACGTGATCCGTTATGGTGGCAGCTCTTCGGTCCTGGTGCAGAACTATCACGAGTGGTGGAGGCTCATCACCGCAAACTTCGTGCATGTAACGCTGTTGCACCTGCTGTTGAATATGTGGTGCCTTTGGAATTTGGGATTGTTCGGGGAACCGCTGCTTGGAAAGCCCGGCTTAATTGCCGTTTACCTGCTGACGGGAAGTGCCGGTATGCTGCTGTCGCTTGTGTGGAGCGACTTTCTTCGTCAACCCGGAATTGTCGCCGGAGCTTCAGCCTCAGTTTTCGGTATTGCTGGAATCTTGATTGTTCTGCTTTCAAACCGAAAGCTCTCGCTTCCATGGAATGAGTTGCGAAGCCTGAGGCAATCTGTCGTTCTGTTTGCTCTGCTGAACCTAGCTGTGGGTATTCTGCCACGATTTATTCCCGGCACCCTTCTTTCATCGCTGCACATGAGCCCGGCGTCCTTACCGAGGGTAGATAACTCTGCGCATCTCGGAGGATTTCTCAGCGGCCTTGCGCTCGGTGCTCCGTTGTTCCCCAGAATGACTTCCGGAAAGAGCAGCTATCGCGCGCGACAACTGCAAGTGTTCATTGCAGCTGCACTCTCACTTTGCCTCTGCTGCTATGCAGTCATTCAAGCTGCAAATGCTCCAGGGCGACGCTGAAGCCGCTTAGGCGATTGAGGTCGTTGCGGTGGCGGCAAACTTCCGCACCATAGCCAGAAGTAGTCTGCGATCGGATTCGCTCAAATTGACGGAATACCGTTGGATTTGGGTCAGAAAGCGAATTTCGTCTTCGTTCAAGCTAAGCCCCGGAACATCCTTCACGGGATCGTGCGCGAAGAACTGGCTCAGCGGCAGATCCATAGCGCCAGCAATCTTCTGTAGCGTCTCTAACGAGGGAATGGTGTGGCCGTTTTCCACGCGTGAGAGATAGCAACGCAGCAGGCCGGTGCGCTTTTCAATGTCACCCTGCGACATGCCCTTTTGCAAGCGGAAGCCACGAATCGTCGTGCCGATGTTGATGGGGTCCGGGTGCGGAGTCGCTTCCGCGACGGACGCAAGAGCTGTATGCATGTTTGCCATTAGCCACAAAGTAACGGGCGAGCAGCGGGCGTGGCAAGCGATATCTGCAAAGCGGCACAACCGTTTGTACCAATGCAGGTTCATATTCGGAACGACACCCCGAAATACCTAAGTGCTCGTAAGAACAAGCGCTATTGCGAGGTGTCTCCCAGCAATTGCCGGTGTTAACCCATGTACATCCCACCATTTACATCCAGCGTATGACCTGTGATGTAGCCGGCTGCGTCCGATGCAAGAAAGGCGACCGCAGCGGCAACGTCGGTGTCTGCCCCGTAGCGACCAAGGGGAACCTGCGCAAGGATAGCGGCCTTTTGGTCGTCGGAGAGTGAGTCTGTCATCGCCGTCTGTATGAAGCCTGGAGCGACGGCATTTACCGTGATGTTGCGAGAAGCGAATTCGCGTGCAAACGATTTGGTCAGTCCGATCATGCCGGCTTTTGAGGCTGCGTAATTTGCCTGGCCAGCCGCGCCGACTTCGCCAACCACCGAAGTGATGTTGATAACTCGTCCCCAGCGGCTCTTCATCATTGACGAGATGACCGCCTGCGTAAGCAGAAACGCGCCGGTGAGATTGGTGCGGAGGACTTCGTCGAAGTCAGCCAGCTTCATACGAAGAGCCAACGTGTCCTTCGTGATGCCAGCGTTATTGACAAGGATGTCGACTTTCCCAAACGTCGCAAGGATCGACTTCGCACCGGTTTTAATAGAGTCCTCACTTGCGACGTCAACGGCAAACGCCTCCGCTGTTCCGCCGCTGGCCGCGATTTCGGCCGCAACGGCCTGGAGCTTGTCCGCGCTGCGGGCCGCAAGGGCGATGGTAGCGCCTAGCTTTGCGAGCTCAATGGCGCATGTCCGCCCGATACCCTGCGACGCTCCTGTGACCAGCGCGACTTTCCCGAACAATGATGCTTCCGCCACGAATCTAGCCTCCAGCTTTTTCTTTCGCGCCTGCGCGGTGAGCAAGCGATATTCTTGTGCGAGTGATGTCAGACCCCAGCAACCAGCCGCACCCTGAAAACAATACCGAAGTGTACGCCATCCACGGAGCAGAGCCTGAGGTTCTTGCCTACGCGATGGCGAAGTATTCGCGCTCAGCACTTACCATGCGCGAATCGCTCGCCGAGATCAGTGCGCAGCGCGCCGAACAATTTCTGAACACGTTTTACTTCCAATATGGGCATCGTTCCATTGCGGACCTCGCGCACATTCCCTTCGCTATCGAACGGCTCTCGCTCCTCGCGGCCATCGCGTTGGTGGATGAGACGCGGTGGGATGGGCAGGAGCGCTCGACGCGTTATCAGGACTTCCGTCGCAGCGGTTGGTTTACGCCCAGCCTGAGCACGTCAGGCTCGGCCCTCTATACAGAAACGGTACGCGCACTTTTCCAAGCGTACGACGCTCTCAGCCTGGGCATGCTCGAGGCTTTCAAGGTCGCTGTTCCGAAACCTGAAGCTGCAAAGCAAGAGGCGTACGAGCGAACTCTCAAAGCGCGCGCCTTCGATGCCGCCCGCTATTTGCTTCCTCTGGCGACTAACACCTCGCTCGGCCAGGTGGTGAATGCCCGCACGTTGGAAATGCAAATATCGAGATTGCTCTCGAGTCCGTTTGCGGAAATCAGGGATTTGGGTACCAAGTTGCGCGAAGCCGCCTCAGAACCCGCGTGGAACGTTCAACGCGACAAGTTGGAGCAGCTCGCGGGCGAGGGAAGTGTCGATGCAGACGCAACCAACGAGATCCTGCAAGACCTGATGCCTCCGGTACGGACGGCGCCCACGCTAGTGAAGTACGCCGAGCGCAACGAGTATGTCTGCGCGAGCCGGTCGGAGCTGGTTGCGGCCGCGCGGGAGTTGATGAAGGGTGCGCCAATCTATCCGTCACCCATCGTCGATTTGCTGGATGACGATGAAGACCTTGAAATCGAGATCGCAACCTCGTTGCTTTACCCGCACTGCCACTATTCCTATCGTCAGCTTCGTGGCGCTGTAACAGCGCTCCCCGAAAACAGGCGATTTGAGTTAGTGAAGCTTGGCGCAGCCAACCGGGGCCGGCACGACGAACTACTGCGAGCGTTTCAGTCAGGTCATGGATTCCGCTTCGATGTACTGATGGACATTGGTGGCTTCCGCGACATGCACCGGCATCGGCGCTGCGTGCAGTTAATCCAGGAGTTCAGCGACCTGCATGGATACGACGAACCCGTGTGTCCCGGGCAGCCTTCTCTGGCTGAAGCAGGCCTGAAGACGCAGTATACGGGGGCGATGGATAATGCTTTTGCGGCGTATCGCGAGCTGCGTGACAGTGGAGAGCCGGAGGCGGCACAAAGCGCCCAGTACCTGCTTCCATTAGGAACGCGCTGCCGTGCCATGTTCAAGATGGACTTTTCCGAAGCTCTCTATATCGCCGAACTGCGTTCCGGTATCGCAGGGCATTTCAGCTATCGGCGGGTGGCGTGGGAGATGTATCGCGCGATTGCGGCGCGGCATCCGGCGTTGGCGGGATTGTTCCGGA
>CAJCIP010000010.1 GCA_903970445.1 Verrucomicrobia bacterium Tous-C9LFEB
GCCCGGCTTGATGAAGCTCATGCCGAAGCCGACGAACAGCAGGATCGCGCAAATCTTGATCAACACCATGATGTTGTTGGTGCGCGCCGACTCGCGAATGCCGCGCACCAGCACCACCGTGAGCAGCAGCACAACAATGAATGCGGGAATGTCGAAACCAAAGTGCCATCCGGCCGCGAAAATGTCTCTACCTGAAAGATCCTGTAAGCCCAGCGGCAGGTAAGCAGGCGAAAGCCACTTCGGGTCCAGCTTGATGTTGAGCCAGTCCAGCAGGTCCACGACGTGCGCGGCGAAGCCCACGGACACGCTCATGTTCGAGAAGGCGTATTCGAGGATGAGGTCCCAGCCGATAATCCACGCGATCAGCTCGCCGAGCGTCGCATACGTGTACGTGTAGGCCGAACCTGCGATCGGGATCATCGAGCTGAGCTCGGCGTAACAAAGGCCCGTAAGCCCGCACACGATTGCAACGAGCACCAGCGAGATGACCAGCGCAGGGCCTGCGCCGGGACGGCCCGCAACGGCGCCGTGGTGCAGGATGAGGTCGATGATCGGCGAGCCTTTCCAGTCGGCGATCTTCGATGGATTGCCGCCGATGGCGGTCCCGATGACGGTAAAGATGCCCGAGCCGATCACTGCACCGATGCCGAGCGCGGTCAGCGAAACCGGGCCGAGCGTCTTGCGGAGCGCGTGCTCGGGCCGCTCCGATTCAGCGATCAGCTTGTCGATGGACTTGGTGGCGAAGATTTGTCGGGCCAGGGTGCTGGTTCTCCGTCGCGCTTGGAATTGTTTGGATTGTCACGATTGTATGCGGAGCTGACAGCTACTTCGCACGAACGCAGGTATAACCAAGCTTCAGATTGCGCACGCCTTTCGCGGCAGCGGTTTCTGGATCGAAGCTCGCACTTCCATCCCCGAAGTCGCTTGGATGGGCCTGTGGGTTCCCGAAGACTCGTTTTACCGTGAAGCCTTCAGCGCAATAGCCGTATAAGACGAACCCGCCGGATAGCATGTATGACGTGTAAGCCTGCCATGGCTTCAGCAGCCGTCTACCCGTAGTGACATGGAAGCGCACGGGGTGATCTCCGGGACCGTAGTTCACATCCATCTCGACGCGGTAGTGAGTAAGACCTGTTGCTGGCTTGAAGTGAGAGTAGTCCGTAAAGGCAGGCTTCAGAGTGCATTCGCCGATGGGTTTTAGCTGCTCGGCAGCCTGGTAGATATCTAACGAGTAGTAACCGGTGGGAGAGAAATCAAGGACGCCAGTCGCATTCACTTCACACCCACGCAAATGCTCGAGAGCACGCCAACCCTGATTACCAGCGTCGTTGCTACCGATCCCTACTTCCTCAATGGAAGCCTGTCCGCATTGCGGAGAGTCGAGTTTGAGTTCAAACCACTGCCGGATGTCGTCGTGATAAACCAACTTGCCGCGTAGTGTCTGCGAAACAGAGGGTGCCGTCGGCCCGCTTGGGTTCGGTGCCGGACAACTCTGGGCGCGCAGCAATCCTTCGGCTACTAAAAAGCAGGCGAGGAGCAGGCATGCGCGCATGGTTCATCAAATCACTGCTAGGCTGACTTGCCAACAGAAAAGCTAAACCCTGAGCAAGCTCCGGGTTTAGCTAGGTGCATCAGCTAACTACCGCTTGGACTGTCCGCGTGATGCCTTCTTGATCTTTGCCTTGTTCTCGCCGCGTGCGCCCTTGCGCGGGCCCTTTGCAGGAGCGGCCTTGCGCGCTGCGCGCTTGGCTTTCTTACGCTCTTCCGGTTCCAGCTTGCTTGTGTCTGCCATGATTCAAACTTCCTTGTCTGTGCTTTTCGCTCTGAATTTTGTGTGGACTTGTGTCAGCCCAGATTCCTGTTACTTCCAAGCCTTCGTCGGCGCTCGCGAGTGGCGTTATAGCCGCTCAAGCTGGGCAAATTTTTCCACCAGCTTTTTGGTGCCGTGACCATTAAATTGTACTGTAATCTTCGCGTCGTCCCCATCCCCTTCGCGGGCCACGATCGCGCCTTCGCCGTATTTCGGATGCCTTACGCGCACGCCTTTGCCTAATCCAGTGCGACCGGTAGGCGCGGAAATGTCCATCTTTGGCCGTGCGGGATACTTTTTGTCGCCGAATTTGTAGCCAGCGCCGCCCGCTTTGCCAAAGAACGCGGCGGTGTTGTCGAGCGGACCGCTGCCGCCTCCGCGAGTGAAGCGCCCGGCGACGTAGGCCTTCGCGGATCCATGCGATCCGCTTTCCTGGCTCTCGTCCTCGTAGGAGTAATGACGTTCGCCACCATCATCTTCTCCGCCCGGGCGAAAGCGCCCACGCTGCGGATAGGGCGTGGAGTAGGCACCACCGTAGCCTCCGCTGTCGCTGTAGCGCGGCGGTGACAGATCTTCAATCAGCTTCGACGGGACCTCTTCCAGAAAGCGTGAAGCCACGCTCGCCTCCGGCATGTCATTGCCGTAGCGACGGCGGTAGCGTGCGCGCGTCATCACCAGCGTGTCCATCGCACGCGTCATGCCGACGTAGCAAAGCCGCCGCTCTTCCTCCATCTGGGTTGGGTCGGTGAGCGTGCGTGAATGCGGGAACAAGCCTTCTTCCATGCCGGCGAGAAACACCAGGGGAAACTCGAGACCCTTCGCCGCGTGCAGCGTCATCAGCGTGACGCGAGCTTCCGAGGAGTACTGATCCGCATCGCTGACAAGCGCGGCGTGGTCAAGAAACTCCGCTAGCGTTTCGCCGCGCGAAGTGGCGTCCTGTGCCGCATTGGCGAGTTCCTTTAGATTTTCAATGCGGCTGAAGGCTTCCGGCGTGCCTTCTTCTTCCAACGCGCGAATGTAACCAGAGCGATCGTTCAGGAACTTGATCAGCTCCGGCAGCGTGGCAGGGTCGCCCGGCTTGCGAAAGGCGCGTGCATCTTCCTCGTTCGCTTCTTCGGCGGTTCCACCCTGAGCCTCAACGATGCGCTGCAGTCGCGCGTTGTTCTTCGCCAGCGCTGAGTCATCGGCTGATTCATCCAGCGGGATTGGCGCGAACGGGTTATAGCTCGCCTTCGCTGCCGCCAGGAAGCTCGGCTTGAAACTCACACTGTCTTGCTCAGGGATAACGTCCTGTCCGTAGCGGGTCTTCGCGCCATTCACGGCTGTTGTGGAAGCGGGTGTGAATGGAACTTCAGGCTGCGTGCGGACGAATGCACTTTCCGGCGCGATGGTGCTGATCTCTTCGCTCGGCCCGAAATCAAAACCGAAGTTGAAGCTCGTGTCGAAATCGCTGCCGCCATCGTTCGCTGTCACCGTCGCGGGCGCAGGTGTCTCTTCGGCAGCTTCGAAACCGAAGTCGAAACTATCATCGGCTTCTGTCTCTTCACCGCCAGCGAACGGTGCTGCGTCAAAGCTCTCTTCTTCTGAAGAGTCACCGATGTTCGCTGCTAACTGCTCGCTGTTGACCGCCTCCAGACCTCGTGCATCCGCGATAAGCGTCTCAGCGAAATCTGGCCCCAGCATCGCGCGGGCATCACTGATCAGCTTGCGAAAGCCCGCCAGTGCCGTCAGCGCACGCGCGGGCAGCAGCCTGTCCTCAATGGCCCGATGCATGGCCTCCCATGTGCTCATATTCGTGCCGAGCGCCATGCGCTCCAACGTGTCCATCGTGGTTTTGCCGATGCCGCGCGGAGGCGAGTTCACCACACGGCCAAGCGCGATGGAGTCGTGAGGGTTCTGCACCAGCTTCAGATAGCTGAGCAGGTCTTTGACTTCGGAACGGTCGTAGAAGCTGAAGCCGCCGACCATGTGGTACTGAATGGCGTAGCGCCGCAGCGCTTCTTCCACCAGGCGCGACTGCGAATTGGTGCGGTACAGCACAGCGCAGCGCGGAAGGTCCTCATTCTCCCCAGCTGCGCGCAGATATTTCTGAATGCGGTCGGCGATGAACAGCGCTTCGTTCTCACCATCCGGCGCTTCGTAGTAGCCAATCAGGCTGCCGCCCTCGCGCGATGTCCACAGGTTCTTGCCCTTGCGCTGCACGTTCTGCGCGACGACAGCGCTTGCGCCTTCAAGGATCACCTGCGTGGAACGGTAGTTCTGCTCGAGGCGAATCGTCTTGGCGTGATCGAAGTCTTTTTCGAAGTCGAGAATGTTCTTGATGTCCGCGCCGCGCCACGAGTAGATGCTTTGGTCCTCGTCGCCCACAACGCACACGTTGCCGTGCTTGCCGAGCAGCCGCATCAACTCATACTGCGGGCGATTTGTGTCCTGATACTCGTCAATCAGCAGGTACCTGTACTTCTTGTTGTACCGCTCACGTACCTCGCTCGAAGTCTTCAGCAAACGCACGGTTTCGAGCAGCAGATCGTCGAAATCCAGCGCGTTCGCTTTAAACAATTCATCGCGATAGATCTTGAAGATGTGCGCGATCTTTTCTTCCAGCGGATTCGTCGACGCCAGGAAGTATTCCTGCGGATCGATCATGTGGTTCTTCGCCCATGAAATGCGGCCCAGTGCAACGCGCGGCTTCAGCTGTTTGTCGTCGATGCCAAGCCGCTTCAACGCCTGCTTCACAACTGCTTGCTGATCGCTTTCGTCATAAATCGCGAAGCTCTTCGTCAGGCCTTTGCCGTTGACGCGAAGCGCTTCGATGTCACGCCGCAGCACGCGCACACAGAAGCTGTGAAACGTCGCCAAAGTGGGCTTGGCCAAAGTGGTGTGCCCGAGAATCTTCGTGACGCGCTCTTCCATCTCCTTCGCGGCCTTGTTGGTGAAGGTGACCGCGAGAATGCTGTCGGGCGAAACGCCGCGTTCCTGAATCAGATAAGCGATGCGATGCGTGATGACGCGCGTCTTGCCGGAGCCTGCGCCTGCCAACAGCAGCACGGCGCCATCCACGGAAACGATGCCTTCACGCTGCTGCGGATTCATGTTCGCGAGAAGGTCTGGCACATGCCTATTTTATCGGTTTGCACGTGTGCTAATCGCGGCAGCCATGAATCCATAAAAGCAAAAAGCACGTCTCACTACGTGGACATTGGCAAACTCACATCGCTGTACCGTCTGCCATGAGCTGAAGAGAAGAAGCACTCTGAAATCATCACTGGGAGCTGGGATTTTCTGGCGTGACAACAAGCCGCATTGTGTATGTTTCACGCGAGCCGCTGATTCATCAGCTCGGCGGCAGCACCACGTATGCCCTGGGTATCATCGGCGCTCTACAGGCTAAGGGTGCCGATGTTTCCATCATCACCACAAACGCGTATAGCTCTTCACCGCTGCTTTGGTTTCGTGCCGTTGCGCAACTGCCCGCGGGGGTTGAGCTTGTAGCCCCAGGCTTCGTGCGCTTTGGATCGCTTTACCTTAATCTGTTTTCAACCGGTGCGTGGGCACGCGCCTTCAGTCGTGTCGGCGCTCGCTTCAAAGCGCTGCGGCAATTCACGCAGTTCATCGAGCGACTCTTCGGCGACGGTCTCTACACGGGAGCCTGGGACCTCACACCCCCAACGCGCAAAGAGCAGGCTGCGGCCATTCGCGAGATCAGGCGGCGCAACGCCACTACGGTCATCGTCAATTACGATTTCTGGGCTCCATTGCTCGAACAGCTTTCCGGCTCAGGCTGCAAGCGCGTCATCGTGATGCACGACCTGCTCTCTGCGCGGACGCGTGCCTTTCTTGAAGCAGGCACGCCGCTCGACAGCCCACACGTGGATGAAGCGGAGGAGATGGCATGGCTCTCGTCTGCGGACCTCGTGCTCGCCGCGCAGCCGCGCGAAGCCGAATATATTCGCAAACAGATCAACACACCCGTGCTCGTCGCTCCACTGCCCTACATAGCAAAGCGTCTTCCAGGTCCGCCCGCGCCTGAAACGTGTCTCTTCGTTGGCGCGAACATTCCACCGAATCAGACGGGCATCCGCTGGTTCATCGATGAAGTATGGCCAAAGGTGCGCGCTGCGTGTCCCACTGCGACGTTAGCGCTTGTCGGCAGCATCTGCTCGTTTCTTGAAGACGGCATACCCGGCGTGCTCAAGCTCAACATCGTGCCTTCGATGGACAGTGAGTATGCGCGCGCCTGCGTGTGTGTCGTTCCTCTGCTGATTGGCAGCGGCATCAAGATCAAGCTGATCGAAGCCATGAGCTTCGGCAAGGCCGTTGTCTCCACCACAACCGGCGTGCAGGGCGTGGAGGAGTGGGCACCGAAGGTTGTAGATGTCACCGACGATCCGGCAGCCTTCGCTACAGCAGTCACACATCTGCTCAACGATGAAGACGCACGCAGGGCCCGCGAAGCAGCCGTAGTCGAGGCTTTCGCAGAACACCTCGCGAACCCGGCGGCGTTTGGCTCGGACTTTATTGAGAGCGTGTTGTAGCGCGTACTTGCGCTTCATTCTTCACGCGGTGTCATCTCGGCCGAAACGCAGCGCAGTGGAGATACCACTGTATTTCGTTGGCACGAGCGACTTAGTTTTGTTGGTCCACGTGGACGTGACGGGTGCACTGAGGAGAACGGACGCGGCTTCGCCGCGAGAAGCAGATTCCTCGCTCCGCTCGGAATGACAACAAGAAAAGCCACCGTTGCGACAAGAGCGTTTTCCACTACTCGCCACCCGCCACTCGCGTTACATAAATGTTTCGTGAACCGACGGAACCAAACAGAACGCGCTGCGTATAACCAAGTGCGACCGGATACCTGAACCTAGGCAGGCAGAACCGATCTACTTCAGAAACGCCGGAGAACTACTATGAATCGTCGTATCGTTGCCACCACGCTGCTGGTTGCTGCCTCACTCTTGTCCGCGACTTCCGCCTTCGCTTCCACAACTTCGTTCCACGCACCAGTCAACGCGTTCTTCGGAGCGAAGAGCGACCTCGTCAAATTCACGGTCCGTAACGACTCTGCTACGGAAGTGAAGCTCAAGGCGGGCGACAGCGAAACAACCATCGCTCCCGGCAAGTCTGCGGACATGAAGCTGCCCAACGGCACACAGGTCATCGCGCTTGCAGGCACCTCACACGACGCAGGTTCGGTGCTCGCGACTGTATCGAACGCACTGAAGGGCAACACCCTCGTCGTTCGCTAACCACGCTTGCATTGAGAACGGTGTCATCTCGACCGGAGCGAAGCGGAGTCGAGAGAACTGCAGCTTCCTTGTCACAGCGAATGGCAAGAGGGGGCTTCAACCCACCGCCGAGTACATTTCCGTCCCGACAACAAAAGCCCTGCTCACAAAGAGCAGGGCTTTTGTCCGCATCACGCGGGAAGAACTTAGACGGCAGCGGCAGTCGGCTCGATAGAAACGAAGCGACCCTTTTGGCCCTTATCCTGAAACTTCACCACGCCGCTCACTTTGGCGAACAGGGTATCGTCGCTGCCACGGCCAACGTTGAGGCCCGGCTTCAGCGGTGTGCCACGCTGGCGAACCAGTATCGAACCGCCGGTAACGGTTTCGCCGCCAAAGCGCTTCACGCCCAGTCGCTGTGCGTTTGAGTCGCGGCCGTTTTTGCTGCTTCCAAGACCTTTTTTATGTGCCATTACTTTGTCCTAACCTTTATGTCCGCGGGCGCTTTGTTGTCATCCCGCAGCCGAGGGATCTGCTTTTCTGCCGCCGAAGCAGCCAAACCTGTTTACGCTTTGAAGCTCTTGCCGCCAACCTGAATCTCGTTGATCTTCACTTCGACGAAGTTCTGACGGTGTCCTTGCAGCTTCTTGTACTGCTTCTTGCGCTTGTAGTGGAACACAAGGATCTTTTCGCCGCGGCCTTCGCCAACGACTTCCGCCAGCACCTTTGCGCCGCCGAGCTCCTGCTCGAACTTGCCCTCTTCGCCGCTCACGGCCACGACATCAGAAAACTCAAGCGTGCCATTCTCGTGCGCGCTGGTCTCAATCTTCAGGGTCTCGCCTGGAGCCACGCGATACTGCTTACCACCCGTGCGAATCACTGCGTACATATCAAAACCTCATCCCGTCGGCAGGGCGCAGTTTGCCACGCACAGCTTTCGGCAGGAATTCCTAAACTTTGCTTGAGGAGAACGCTTTCGTCCTACCGGCTTTCTCAACCCCGCAGCTCAGAAGCCGCCAGGCGAACCGGTCACGCAGCCATCGGTCACAAAAGACAAACCGGCCACATCGCCAAACTATGTGAGTCTACCGGAAAGCCGAGCAGTAGGTCAATGAGCCTACCTAGGATTTTGCAAGTCCGCCATGCTTTCTATTGCGAACCCCGGCGGCTCGACTTAGCATCGTGAACACGATGGCACGCGAAATTGTTCAGACGCCGAATGCGCCCACTCCACCTGCCACCTACAGCCAGGCAGTCAAAGCGGCCGGGCTTGTATTCGTCTCTGGCACAGGGCCGCATGACCCAAAGACCGGCAAGATAGTGGGAGTCACGATACAGGAGCAGACGCGGCAGTGCCTGCAAAACATTTCAGCAATCCTCGTCGCCGCAGGCTCATCTATGGAGAAGGTTGTCAGCGCCACGGTGATCCTCCTTGAGGAAGACGATTTTGCGGGAATGAACGAGGAATGGCTGAACTGGTTCCCTGCGAACCCGCCGGCGCGCCAGGGAGCGAAGCTGCCAGTTCGCGTGTCCGGCCTGAAAATCTCAATCGCAGCCATTGCTGAAAGCTAAAACCTACGTCGCTCCGCTATATCCGAACTCAGCAAGCATATGTCGCCTTTGTACTAGCGACTGTTGCCTTCACGCGCTACGCTCGTCACTGACGTTATGCCCTACGCGGAGTTGCGATGCTCACCGTTCACAGCGCGTTTCCGGAGCCGGCGCTTCATCCCTTCATCCGTGCCTATGTGCAGCGCGAGGCGCGGCTGGGTTCCCGGGAACTCGTTGAGCCGGTGGTGGCGCGTCTGGGTGTCATGCTCGAGTTTGAATTTGCCGGGGCGTACGAAGTTCGCAACTACGGCTCAAATCTGCTCGACGCGACCTTCCCCATATCCATCATTGGGCCGCAGACCTGGCGCCGGGCCCGGCTGATCATTCGAGGGCACGTCGAGTCCCTTGTGGTGATGTTTCAACCGGCGGGCTTCCACGCCCTGTTCGGTACGCCAACCCTTCCGCTTTCGGAGACCGGAACCGAGGGCCATGCTGTTCTCGGACACGCGGTGACACGCTTGCATCAGCGACTGGGAAATCTCCGGAGCTTCGAGGAACGCGTGCAGCTTCTCGATCGCTTCTTCTTCCGGCGAATGAAGAACGTGGCAGTGGTGGATCCTTTTTACAGGGCACTTCATCTGTTAGCTGTTTCCGATGCAAATGCTTCGGTGGGCGATCTGGCGCGGCATACGGGGGTGAGCATGCGCCAACTGGAGCGGCGGTCGCTAGCCTACTCGGGTATGTCTCCGAAAACTGTCGCCCGCATTGCACGCTTCAATCGCGCGCTCCGCTACCATAGCGGGGGCGCACGCACGTGGACTGACACAGCGCAGATGGCCGGTTACCACGATCACATGCACCTCGTTCGAGATTTCCGCGTGTTTGCGGGAGACGCACCGACGTCCGCTTTACAGGAGATTGCACCAGACCATCTGATCCACTTCGCGCGGGACCACGCGGCGAACGTCGACGGAGCGGACCGAGGCTAAGCCAGAAGCCGGTCGATAAGGAAGCGCCACGCGCCGGCATGCGAGACGAGCACACCGAACGGCGGCATGGTGAGTATCAGTAGCGGCACGCCCCAGCGATAGGCTTTGTGAATCAATCTCCGGGTAAGCAGGTCGTACACCGGACCGGCGAAATAGAAGCACAGCGCAAGCAGCAGTGTCGTCAGGTTGACTCCCTGCATAAGCCTGCCAAAGGCGGGAAAGAAGAACAGATAAGTACTCATCAGGATCAGGCGCTTGTGTGTTTCGGCGTCACGGCGAAGCCATAGCCCGAAGAAGATAAAGACGGCGAAGAGCGCCATCTGACCGAACGAAACTGCCAAAGAACTGTACGTGTCTGGAAAAGGAAAAAACCCTCCCTGCCGCGCCTGACGTATTGCGATGGCAGTGCCCAGCACGACAACGCCCGACGCGAGCGCCCCTCCAGCGATGCCGAGACTGCGGTGCAGCCTCATTCCTCCAAACATCGCCAGAAGATTTTGCAGGAGATAGAACAGAACCCACGCGGTGAAAACCATGCCGTGCACGTGCACCCAGAATGGAATCGCCGGGCTATGAAAGTAGCTGCGCGCGTAATAGGTGCGGGTGAATCCCGCAAAGACACCTGCCGACATCGCGAACGCCATGGCTGTATAGAACCGATGGTCGCGCTGCCGCACTTTGCTTGCAGATGGAAAGCCCTGCTGCTGCCGCTCGATACCGAATGCCACCGCTCCGCCTGCCATTGCTTCCTCCATCGACTTGCTGACTGGAGCCTAGGGGGTGCGGCGAACGCGTCGCTAGTACAAACGCGACAAGCTGTTAGCCGTTCGAGTCTTTCTTTGCAAGAGCTGGAACCGCGCCGCGCTCGAGCCGTCCTCACGTAACCAACGCCGATTACCGCGGGTGCACGCTACTTACATGAAAGAGGGATAGTAGCGCTCAGCGTGCCGTCGGTAGACTCGCTTCGAGTTGCAAAAAGGTAGCCTCTTTACGCCGCTGAGCAGTACGCGAGAGAAGCATGAACGAACCGATAGAGAATGGCCCTGGTCGTACGCCCAGCCCACGGCCCCGTCGAAGGCCACGAAGATCGTTTCGTAGCGGCTTCGGCGCGTTCGCGTCTCAGGACGACGGCCAATCGACAATCATCGTTGCCATCAGTCTGGTTGTGCTGCTGCTTTTCCTCGGGCTCGGGCTTGATGTCGGCAGTATGAGAATGTCCAAAGTCAAGTTGCAGAACGCCGCGGACGCCGCTGCCGTTGCGGCCGGCCTGGAAATAAATCAGTGCGGCGATCTTTCCAACTGTTCGTCCATGCAAAATGCCGCCAAGAGCGCGTTGCAGGAAAACGGCTATAACAACATCACCGTCGCAACGAACTGCGCGAGCCCCGGGCCGGTCTCCGGCATGACGTTGACGATCAACGGGCCGCCATGCGCGCTTGGCAGCGCCGATCCCAACTCCGGCAAAAAAACGGCGGTCGAAGTCGTAGTTTCCGGCCCGATACCGCTTTCCTTTGCGAAAATCCTGGGCTTCAACCAGGCACCCGTAACGGTTCGCGCCGAAGCTGCACGACCCACCAATCCCCCCTGTGTCTACGCCCTAGACCCGCACGCCGCCGGAGCAATCTCCGTCGTCGCCGGCGTCGGCATGACGTTCTCCTGCGGTCTGGTCGACGAGTCCGACTCCTCTTCCGCGCTTGGCTGCTTAGTCGGCGTAGGCATCACGGCACCGTCGGTCAAAGTCACCGGCGGCGCATCGGGACTTTTATGCAGCGTGCCGAACCTGCAGGTGAATGTCGCAAGGCCGTCGCCCACCGATCCGATGGCCTACCTCCCGAAGCCGTCCGTTGGCTCTTGCGGGTATAGTTCCGGAAACGTGTTCTATGGATCATCCTCCACGGCGAACATAGCCGTCGGCGGGACCTACACGTTCAATCCCGGCGTGTATTGCGGAGGCATCTCAATCACTGCCGCCGTCGCTACCAACATCACCTTCAACCCGGGTACGTATGTCTTGAAAACCGGACCCGGGCCGCTCGGTGCCTCAACAGGCGGTCTGAACATCACTCTCAGCTTGTTATCCAACATCCAGGGCAGCGGCGTTACGTTTTACAACCTTGGCACGGTGGGCGGATTTACCATCACAGCCTCCACTCCCGCGGGTCTGAGCAACGTCGCGCTGAGTGCGCCGACCACCGGAACCTACAGCGGCGTCCTGTTCTTTCAGGACCCTGGCAACACGAATGCGGGCTCGTTTACCGCAAACCTGCTGACCGGAAGCAAGTTCGAAGGTGCCTACTACCTCCCAACCGCAACGCTGACTTATGCGGTGAGCGCGGGCTCCGCTTCGTACAACATCATCGTCGCTAAGGACGTCAACTTTGCCGTTGCAGCGGTAACGAACTTCAGCAGCGACTACTCAGCGCTCAGCCTGGGCTCTCCGATCAACCGCAACCAGGCCCTCCTTGTGCAGTGACGCGTTGAGCGGACAGAACTCGATCGAACTCATGTTGGCTCTCGCCTCCAGGAAAGCCTTTGGTGCAGAATCACTCGCTCTACTTTCATAGCCGCGGCCTGGCGCTAAGCACATGACGTAGACGCTCTCTTCGCTGTGGCAGATGATGGACTGAAGTAACTTAGCGAAAGAGCGCCGCCATGGCAGAACAAGAGAACAGCGGCACCGATGCATCCAACGTCCCGGACTTTCGCCCGGATCTCGCCTTTCCACGACTCACCGAGGAAATGGTGGAACGCCTCCGCTCGTATAGTCAGGAAGAAACTCTCCCCGCAAACCATCAGCTGTTTACATACGGCGACCGGCAAGTCGATATGTTCGTCGTGCTCGAAGGCGATATCGCGATTTCGCTTCCGGCCTCGAACGGCGAAACGAAGGTCATCGCTCGTCACCACAAATTTGATTTCTCGGGCGAGTTGAATCTTCTCAACTCCCAGGGATCGCTCGTCCAGGCGCAGACAGTCGTTGAGTGCCGGGTGCTCCGCATACCGCGTCGCGAGTTGCAGAGGCTCATGCGCGCGGAAGGCGACATCGCGAACCTCATCACTTCGGCGACCATCTGGCGCCGCATCGGCATACTCGGAGAAGCAACCGGTGGCGTTGTGCTCATGGGCCATGCCGGCGATGCGGAAACGACACAGATCCAGCGCTTCCTCGTCCGCAACAGCTATCCGCACAGAATTGTAGAAGCGCCTGCGGATGTTGCCGTGCTCGATGATGGCTTATCCGATACCGACTCGCCGCTGCCCGCGGTGGCGCTTTCCGATGGCCGCACCCTGCACCGGCCGACCATCACCCAACTTGCTGATGAGCTCGGCATCACCGAACTGCCCGACCGGAACATCATCTACGACGTGATCGTCGTCGGCGCCGGACCTGCCGGTCTCGCCGCCGCTGTCTATGCGGCTTCGGAAGGTCTATGCACGATGGTGATCGAAGGCACCGCTCCGGGCGGCCAGGCGGGCACCAGTTCCAAGATCGAAAACTATCTTGGCTTTCCCACCGGGATCTCCGGCCAGCGCCTCGCAAGCCGCGCGCAGTTGCAGGCTTTGAAGTTCGGCGTACGCTTCGCCATCTCGCGAGAGGTTGTCACTGCGGAGCAGATCGATGGCATCCACAAGCTGACACTCGCCGGCGGCATCTCCGTCTGTTCACGGTCAGTCATCGTTGCCTCCGGCGCGCAGTATCGCAAGCTCTCCGTGAAGGACTACGAACGATTCGAGAACCAGGGCATCTACTACGCGGCGACGGCCATGGAGTCGCTGCTGTGTCGCGACAGCGAAGTGATCGTGGTGGGCGGCGGCAATTCGGCAGGTCAGGCTGCGGTGTTTCTTTCCGGCATCGCGAAGCATGTGCACCACATCGTTCGCGGCAAGTCTCTCGCGAGCACCATGTCGCAGTACCTCATCTCCCGCATCGAAAGCTCATCCCACATCACACTCCACACGAACTCCGAGATCGTGAAGCTGGAAGGCGAGCGGTCGCTTGAATGTGTCACATGGGTTGATCGCAGATCCGGGGAAATGACGACCAAGCCCATCGGCAGCGTCTTCGTCATGATCGGCGCGGAGCCCAACTCCGGCTGGCTCTTCGGCACGGTCAAGCTCGACAGAAAAGGCTTTATCGTTTCCGGCGGAACTGAAGGCTTCGAAGCAACGCCGTATGCAACCAGCGTGCCTGGAATGTTTGCGGTTGGTGACGTGCGCTCGAAGTCGGTGAAGCGCGTGGCATCCGCAGTCGGTGAAGGCTCCGTGGTGGTCTCGGACGTTCATCGCTATCTGGCAGACCAGCGCAACAATGTCGCGGCTGAGCCGAACTCCGCGTTAGCGGCACTGCGTTCCGCAGGCGCCGCAACGCCCATTTAGCTGAGCAACGCACAAACGGCTAAGATGATGTGCCATGGTGCAAGCTGATCCACATTTTGCCCGAAGCGACATCCTGCGATCGTTCAATCACTCGCAGGTCTATCTCATCCTCGGCGACACGATCATCACCATTGGCCTTCTTGCGGGCTTTTTCTCTCTGCTTCGGCGCCGCTTGGACCCACTGCTGCTATGGTTTGCTCTCTTTGCTGTTCTCTACGGCTTGCGCCTTGAGTTGGAGTATCAGCTTCTCTGGGACCTCGGTCTGCACCCCGCCGTGCTCGGACACATCTCACTCGCGATCGACTACCTCGTCCCTATCCCGGCGTTCTTCTTCTTTCGCCAGGTCGATCTCTTCAAAGGAAACGGCCGCGCCCTCGCCACGATCGTGTGGCCAATCGCCCTATGCTGCGCCCTCGCTGCGCTCGTTCTGGGAAGTAGCGACGCTCTTCGCATCATCAACAACGTCTTCATCCTTGCGGCCTTGTTTGCCGTGGCCTTGCTTCTATTTCGGCATCGGGGCGGCTCACCTGATTACGTTCTGGTGCGCCGCGGCCTCCTCATTTTCATCGCATGCGCTTTCTTCGACAACATCACGGGCATATGGGGCCACTTCTACAACATCGAGCCCTTCAGCTTCCTCGTCCTGCTTGGGTATCTGGGCATCGTTGCGGGACGCCGCACGCTCGCGAAGGAACAGCAACTTACCGTCCTGCAGAAGGAACTCGACATCGCTCAGCAGATTCAGCTGTCGATTCTTCCTGCTTCGCTGCCGGTGTCACAGAGCTTTAAGGTTGCGGCACGCTACCTGCCTATGACATCTATAGCGGGCGACTTCTACGACTTCCTCGTGCCCACCGACTCTGAGATTGGTCTGCTCATCGCCGATGTTTCCGGTCATGGCATTCCAGCGGCGCTGATTGCTTCTATGGTCAAGCTTGCCGCCACGATACAAAGCGCAAGCATCGCTTTTCCCTCCAACTTGCTTCTCGGCATGAACAGCGCTCTGCTTGGCAACACGCAACGCCAATACGTGACGGCGGCCTATGTCTATATCAACGCGTCTTCGCAGGAGCTCCGCTACTCGGGCGCCGGACATCCGCCGATGCTGCTGTTGCGTGATGGCGTCCTCACTGAGATCGCGGAGAACGGCATTCCGCTCGCTCTCTTCGCTGACGCGTCGTACGAAACGGTCACTTTACCCATGCAGGCAGGCGATCGACTGGTGCTCTACACCGACGGCCTGTTGGAAGCGACGAACGCGCATAACGAAGAGTTCGGTTCTGCTCGCCTCCACAACCTAATCCGCGAGACCTCCGATCAACCGCTTGCTGATGCAGCCGACAAGATCATGCTGAAGATTCAGCAGTGGTCCGCCGCCCAGACGGATGACCTCACGGTTCTGATCTGCGACTACAAAGCGTGAGCATCGCCAGGCACGCTCCGTCAGCATCGATGCGTTGCTTAGAGTACAGATTCTTCGCCGACGCGAGGAGTAGGCGTGAGCTTCAGCTGACGCAAGACAGCATGATGCAACACGAAGCTCTAGCTTCGGATCTGTGGTGCAAAGGAACGAAGCCTCTGAGATATGCAGCGAGTTAACAGAATCCAGGCTACTCGCGATTTTCCGGCAGATATAGCCGTTCCTGCGCTGCATCGTAATCAATCAGCTGCGCGTACCGAGCCCAATCCACCAGCGTCTCGAATTGGCGAAGCGCCTCTGAATCGGAGTAATGCTCATCGAGAATGTCGAGCACAAACTCGCGGCTAATCTGTCCGTCCTTTTTGTTCTTGAGCATCGCCAGCACGATGCCAACCAGCGGAATGTTTTGCAGTAGCTGCTCTTTGAAGATGTGGTGGCTGCGATGCATCTGCGCATTGGCGAACTCTCGCCCGATGTCGGTCAGGCTGACGTCTCCTCGTTCCACCTTCGCGAAGCGGAGCATCCCAGCCGCATCCACTGCCGGCATCAGGTCGTCCACCTCAAGGCGCAGATCGTCCGCAAGCGCAGGAAGATCCTCCTTGCCGCCGCGCCCATCAAGAATCTCAAGAAGACCGCTGATGCCACCCGCCCGCGCATGCGGAAGCATGACGAAGCGAGAGTCTTTGCTCGCCGGTACAGCTTCGCCGACAACGGCTCGCGGATTTGTCATCACCGTGTACACATGATCCACCAACGCTTTGAACCTTGGCGCGTTCTTATCGCGCGGACGAGGCATGTCAACGGACAGCTGCCCGCGAATGATCCCTGGATTCGCACCCAGAATGATGATGCGATCGGCGAGCAGAACCGCTTCCTCGATGTTGTGTGTCACCACGACGATGCTCTTTGCAGGGAACGATCCTCTCTCCCAGAGATCGCCGATTTCACCACGAAGATTTTCAGCGGTAAGCACGTCCAGGGCGCTGAAAGGTTCATCCATCATCAGCACATTGGGCCTAATTACGAACGCGCGTGCGAAGCCGACACGCTGCCTCATCCCGCCGGAAAGTTCCTTCGGATACGCACCCGCAAAACCCTCGAGGCCGACCATGCTCAGCGCGGCGACCGCTTGCTTCTCTGCCTCTCCACGCTCGACGCCACGCGCGATCAAACCGAGTTCGGTGTTCCCCTGAACAGTGAGCCACGGCAGCAGCGCGAAGCTTTGAAAGACCATCGCCACATCCGGGTTCGGTCCTTTGAGTTCTTCGCCGTTCCGGCGAACGGCGCCTTCGCTTGGCTGGATAAGGCCCGCGAGGATGCGAAGCAGCGTGCTCTTGCCGGAACCGCTGCGGCCCAGCAACGCAACGACCTCTCCCGTTCTCACCTGCAGCGAGACATTCTCCAGTACGGTCTGCGTTCCTCCGGCCGGCAGAGGAAATGTCTTGCTGATGCCCTCGCCTTCGAGCAGGGCTGTTCCGTCTTCCATGTCCCCTCCTATCCAACCTGGTAGCGCCGCTGTGCGAGGTCGTAGAGCGGCCTCCACACTGTGCGATTCACGCCGACAACAAAAATGCTCATCAGCCCCACGCCAAGAACGATGCGAGGCCAGTCACCTTTGCCCGTTGCATCCGCGATGTACGCTCCGAGCCCCGATGCCTTCAGCGTTGTGTTCCCCCACGACACAAGCTCCGAGACGATGCTCGCGTTCCACGCGCCGCCGCTCGCTGTCACTGCGCCCGTCACCCACGCGCCGAAAATGCTCGGTCCCAAGAGGTAACGCCACTTTTGCCATCCGCGCAGACCAAGGCATGTCGCCATTTCGCGCAGGTCGTTGGGAATCGCCTGTGCTCCACCGATCACGTTGAACAGCAGATACCACTGCGCGCCGAGCGCCATGAGCAGCATGCTTCCCCAGTTGAGGCTGACGCCCAGCTTGATGAATCCCAGCGTCGCAAATGGAAATAAAAAGTTCGCCGGAAACGACGCGGCCACCTGCACCAGCGGCTGCGTAATGCGCGAGAGCCGCGGACTGAGCCCGATAGCCACGCCGATCGGCGTCCACACCACCGTGCTGAAGATGATCAGCGCGATCACCCGGGCAGCGGTGAGCATTCCCAGCCATGCGGCGTGCAGCACCTCCCTGTGCCCCACCGCGTGCAGCACGAAGTGAACCGAGGCCGCTGCAAGAGAGATCGTGATCAGAACCATGACGATGTTGAACGCAAGGTCGTTGCGCTTGGAGCCTTGCACAACTTCAACTTCTTTCGGCGCGGCAGTACGCGCCGAAAGCCAGCGATCGACAGCCTGCCACCATGGAGCAACGAAGGCGCCGACTTTCTCCGGCAGCGTGGAGACGCGCCAGAGATCGACCACCCAGAAGCGTCGTTCTTCCCCTGCGCTGAGTTCGAGCTTGTAGCGGTCCGCCATCGTCACCAGCGGCTTCCAGAAAAGCTGATCGATCAGCAGAATCAGCAGGATCATCGTGCCAATTGCCCATGCGAGGGCATGCATGTCCCTTGCTGCGACTGCCGTTGCAACGTAAGAACCAAGGCCCGGCAACGTGTACTGGTGGTTCAGAACGCTGATGGATTCGCTGGCTGCAAGAAAGAACCATCCGCCGCCGAAGCTCATCATGCCGTTCCACACCAGGCCAATCGCCGAGGACGGAAGTTCCAGGCGAGTGAAGCGCTCCCACGCTGACAACTGGTAAAGCGAGGCCATCTCATCCATCTCGTGCGGCACGGTGCGCAACGACTGGTAGAAGGAGAACGTCATGTTCCACGCCTGCCCGGTGAAGATGGCGAAGATCGACGCAGCCTCGAGCCCCAGCAAGCTTCCCCGAAACAGCACGATGAACGCCGTCACTGTGACCGACAGAAAGCCAAGCACCGGCACGGATTGCAGGATGTCCAGCAGCGGCACGAGAATGCGTTCCGCCCGCGCGCTTCTTGCGGCGGCATACCCGTACACAAATGTGAAGAGCGTCGAGAACACCAGTGCAATGAACATGCGCAACGTGGATCGCGCAGCGTAGTTCGGCAGGTTACGTGGATCGAGACTGATTTGCGGAATGATGTCCGGCGGATGAAACCTGACAAACGATTCCGATCCCACCCGCGCGATCAGGCAGAGGAGCGCAAGCGTACCCAGCCCGACCGCAAGGTCAGCAGGACGCACGGAAGACGTAAGCCTCGACCGCAGCCGTTCGCTCGCTCCCCATATCGGTGTGCGCAGTATGGCCACGTGTATCTCACTTTCCTATGAGTCGATATGGGCCGCATGAACGCGGTCGTGAGTGAAGCTGTCAGCTCTTCCAGAGCGTCATGATCAAACCGCCAACGGCAACAAACGCTCCGCCAAGATAGATAGGCTTGGTGGGAGACTGATGAAATTGGAGCTTGGCGACAACCTGCGCGACGAAGAAGAACAACACAACGTAGATGCCGAGGAGTTTGCCGAAATCGATTCTAGATGAGTTGAGGAATAAGCTGTAGCAAACGAGCACAATCGTTCCCGCAACGAACCAGCCGATCTGCTTTGCTCCGGAGGAGTGACGCAAACCAGCTTGAAAGCAGGCGTCTCCCTGAACCTCAAGGTACGCCGCGGCGGCGAGCACGGCGAAAGCTCCGAATGGCGAAGAGACAATCTGGCTGAGTTGAAACAAAAGGCGACTCCACTTAGGACAACGCAAGAGAAGCGCGTTGCCATAAGGCTATCGAAGATCGCATAAAGAAAGAGTAAGACGAGCGAAAGAAAGGGCCGGCGAAGCCATGCCTAGCTGTTGGGCCACTCTACAAACTGCCTTCCCGACCCAGGCCGCAAGCCCTCTTAGCCTTGTCATCTCGACCGCAGCCGTAACGTTCACTTATCCCTGTCATCTCGACCTAAGCCGTAACGTCCTCGTATCCTTGTCATCTCGACCTAAGCCGTAACGTCCTCGTATCCCTGTCATCTCGACCTAAGCCGCGAAGCGGCGCAGTGGAGAGACCCCTGTCTTCTTCGCAGAACACCGGCATGCCACGCACACCGCGTCCTCGAACCAAGCTACTGCTCCGCGTAATACCCACCACGCGTTCGAAGCTCAACTCCCGGCTTATCCACACGGGCCTCGATGCGGTGGTAAGGCTTGTCACTACCGGAATCTGCACGTGCCAGCCGCACCTCATACCACGAGTCCGCATCGCGCAGGCAACGTGTCATCATGCTCGCGACGTCCGTGCTGCCTTGCAGTGCAAGGCCTCCACTCTGCTCCGCCAACACCTGCAGAGCCAGATTGCCCAGCTGCGCGTCCTGCGGCTTCTCCACTCCCTTGGTGAACTCCTTGTAGTAATTGGCCTGCAGCAGATCTTCGGAAGCGCCAAGCGGATTCAGTGCATAAAGCGTTACATTCGAGCTCCGCAGTTCATTCGAGATCTGCATGATGTTGCCGAAAATCTGCCTGTGCTGCTTGCTATCCAGTTCCTCTCGCGGGCCCGAGAGCAGCGGCCATCCAGGCGATACCCACAGAAGAAACTTCCGTCCTGGAATCGTTGCGGCGTACTTAGACAGCGTGCCTAAAGCGGTAGCGGAAACGTTGAAGCGCTCACTCGCGCCCCAGAAACCTGCGGCCCGCGTAATAGCCCTCAATCCGATGTCTTGCTTCGCAAGCCCGGCCGCGAGAGCGTTACCGTCCTGCGAAAAGTCTCTCTGAGACTCAACACCCGTATCCGTCAGGACTGCGATGCTCGTCGGCACAGCCAACTTACCGCCGTTGGAGCGAAGGAACTTCAGCACCTGATCACGCTCATAGGCCAGCTCGGTATATCGAACGTTTACCGAATCCAGCAGAATGATCGCGTGTACCGGCTCCGTCGCCGGAGTCTGTTGCTTCACCGACACAATGCTCGCGCCTGTGCGGTTATCCAGCACGCTGAAGTCTGCTTGCGTCAATCCGCTTACCGGCTGACCCGCCGCCGTAACCTGCACGTTTAACCGGATCTCAGGTTCTGGATTGGCGCTCTGTTGTATGGGCGTTTGTGCGCTTGCCGGCAACACGCAATAGCAAAGCAAACTCAACAGCAAAGATTTCGCAACGGGCATAACCGCCTCCCTGGCCATCTATGAGATGCAAGAGAAGAAGGGCAAAGCAGGCGTTTACGACGATGGCACGAGCGACTGCCTCGATTGGCTCAAGCAAGGCGATAAGACTCTGGGCCTGATAATGACCAGCAGCTACTTTGTTCACGCGCCGGAGACATCATGCTTACCTTCCGTAGTCGTACCATCCGTCGCTGCGCGATCTCGCTGGCAGCGGTCATCACGATCTCCGCCCCTGCCCAACAGCCGTACCAGATTGTCGATCATTGGAGCATCGGCGGCACGGGTGGGTGGGATTACCTGCTGGCGGATTCTGCCGCCCACCTGATTTACATCACGCATGGTCCGCGAGTAGAGGTTGTCGATTCTTCTTCCGGCAAGGTCGTTGCTGCGATCACGGGGATGAAGGGCACGCACGGCGTCGCGCTCGACGATACCGGAAAATACGGTTACATCAGCGACGGCGGCAGCAATAGCGTCGTTGTCTTCGATCGCCACAACTTTCAGACCGTCACTACGGTTCCGGCGGGCACGAACCCCGACGGCATTGTCTTCGACCCTACCACGAAAACCGTCTGGGCATTCAACGGCCGCAGCAAGAACGTCACCGTCATCGACACGGCGACCAATCAGGCGGTCGCCACACTCGATGTTCCCGGCAAGCCTGAGTTCCCAGTAGCGGACGGGCGCGGCTCGGTCTACGACAACATCGAAAGCGCCAACGAGATCGTGCGCTTCGATGCGCGCACGAAGACGCTCACGGCAACGTGGAAGCTGACCGACTGCGATTCACCCTCAGGTTTAGCCATCGACCGTGCGCATCATCGCCTGTTCGCCGTGTGCGATGGCACGAAGATGGCCGTGCTGGATGCCGACACCGGCAAGCAGATCGCATCGGCCGATATCGGCGACGGCCCCGACGCTGCGAGCTTCAGCACGAAGCGCCAACTCGCCTTCAGCTCAAACGGTGAAGGCACGCTGAGCGTTGTCGATGCGGCACATGGTTACAGGACCATTCAGAATCTGCCGACAGCCCGCGGCGCACGGACCATGACCTACGACGACACGACAGATCGCGTCTACCTCGTGACTGCGCAGTTCGCACCCGTGCCCGCGCCCACTGCGCAGGCACCGCATCCGCGCCCATCCGCATTGCCGGACACGTTCCAGGTCATCGTCGTCGGCCGGAAGTGAGCATGCATCAGCCGAGTCCTACGCTGCCGTCGCGTTTGCTACGGCTTGCTCTCATCCGGAAGCTTCTGCTCGACCTGTGGCGTGACCGCCTGCTTCGGGCCAAGCAGAACCTGCAGGCCGACGTACGCGATCCAACTCGGCTGACTATTGCTGGCGTTGACGGCCTGAAAACTTCGTCCGCCCATCAGCAGCAGATTCAGTGTCTTTGCTTTGTTCAGCGACTGCCGTCCGCCCAGGCCCAGGGTCGTCTCGCGCTGCTTTGGATTGCCCGTGGCAAACTGTCCAAACCCGCGTCCCGCAGCCACGCGGTTCGCGTCCTGCTGATCGTAGAGCTCGACGTAGGCTTCGGTACGGTCGGTGAACTCGTGACCGGCCAGCAGCCCGCGACTCCAGCTTTGCGCGACGGCCTGGTTGCCGAAGTTATAGCCAACCTCGCCATCGAAGCGTATCGGCCCTGCACGCGCATTCACTTCCAGCGGCAGAAAGAAGCTCGGTCCCGGAGCGACCAGACCGCGCGGCACTGCTCGCGTCGGATTATCCAGGAACAATTGCGGATAGGTAGAGACGCTGAGGTTTACGACCGGTTCCGCAGCATCCTCCGCGCCGGGTGAGTCGCCCGACGCCTGCGCAGGTTCCGTTGCGCCGGCAGTGGTGTGATGCAACACGGCAAGCAGGCCGGTGCCGAAGCGATTCTTCAACCACCCATCGTTGGGATGATGCTCATAGAAGCGCCATTTGATGCCGAGCAGGCTCTCACCCAGACCCCCGATAACCTGCCCCGCTTCCGCAGGATCGGCGCCACTCGCAGCCTGAGGCCGCGTCTCTTCGATCGCAATGGGAATTTCGTACTTCAGCTGGATGCGATCACCGAGACCGTAATTGATGTCGAAGTCCGGCACCTGGTACGCGCCGGCAGAAGGATTGCGATCGCCAATAAACCCAAAGTTGATTTCCCAGTGCTGGTTGCCCGGAGTTTCCGGATCGTCCGTCCGGAACGGCGGCCCACCCTGCGCGTGAGCCGCGACACTCACCACAACCAGCGCAGCAAATATCAAGCTGCGGCCCCACGTGCAGGAACGGTGACGACATCCGTTGCGTGAATCGCAAATAGCCTGCGGAGAATGCGAAATCATCCAGTATCAGTATCGTTTGATTCCTCTTGTCGCGTCAGCCGTCTGAGGAACTGGACTCCACCGCAAAACATAGAACGGACACGAGTCGCCTCAACTTTCCACAACCCTCCTCGCCGCATTCTTCTCCATCCAAACTCGCGCTGCGTCAGAAGACAGACATTCCTTGCGAAGAACATATGTCACGCGAATCTTTGAGCATCAGCGTTCAGTTTTTGCTACCAACCACCGACCGCTCGATGTTAGAAAAGGTATGCTGCACGGGCTCAAGAACTATGTTTCAGAATCAGTTGAAGTCATATTTTCCGGAGCTTGATGAGCAGCGAGAACGGCAGCGTACGGGAAGGAACGGATGGCGGAGTTTCAGCGACACACCCGTCGTCAGCGCTTCCGCCAATACTTGTAGGGCCCTCCACAGAAAACCAATTCAACACGGTGCGGATGCCGCTCATCCCTGTCGCGTGCTGGCGAGTGGACCACATCCGCTTTGCCTTCGACTCATCGTTTGTAGGCTCGGACCCAACATCGGACAATCCAGATGACATCCGCGCCGAGCTGAGCCACCTCGCTGACCTGGTCAAGGACCACGCTGGATGTCCTCTCTCTGTGTTCGGTCACGCCGACCCGGTCGGGCAGGACGACTATAACAAGTCGCTGAGCGGGCGAAGAGCCTCGTCGATCTACGCCCTCCTTATCTACAACGCGGACCAGGGCAAGGCAACAGGAATCTGGAGTAGCATCGCCGCGCAGGAAGGCTGGGGCAGCAAGCAGGCGCAGATGATGCAGGACTTCACCGGGCTCCCGCCTGGAACCCCGGTGTCCACGCTGATGAGCGAATACATGAAGAAGCTCAGCTCCGCAGGGCCTCAACTCTCCCCACAGGACTTCCTTGCGCGGGGCGCTGATTCCGGCGGCAAAGGCGACTACCAAGGCTGCGGCGAGTTCAATCCAGTGCTCATCTTCTCAGCCCAGCGCCAGGCAGAGTTCGACGCTGCGGAGAGCAATAAGGACGATGTCGTTCTGCAAGATCGCGATGATGAAAATGCGCCGAATCGCCGCGTCGTCGTGCTGCTCTTCAGGAAAGGAAGCCGTGTCGACCCCGCGAAGTGGCCCTGCCCGCGCGTCACCGAAGGCACCGAGGGCTGCCGGCGCAGATTCTGGGCAGATGGCGACGACCGGCGCAATAGGCAGCTTCCAACGGATCAGCGAACCTTTGGAGCCACGCAGGACACCTTCGCCTGCAGGTTCTATCAACGCTTGTCGGCGAAGTCGCCTTGCGAATCAACTCTCGACACATACTTCATCCGGCTGTTCGACCGCAAGGTTGATCCCTTGCCCTTCGCGCCGTGGGTGGTTGAAGCGAACTACCCTCGTCGCGGCCGCGCAGACCAGGATGGGTTTCTTCAGGTGCGCGACCTGGTTGTGCCTACTGAAATCACTGTGAAGTGGAACACTCCTCAGCCAGGCGACACTGCGGCCTCACCCCGGCCCGGGCTCGCAGACACCTTCGAGTTCGAGATGAAGATTTTCGTCGACATACCCGATCTGAGCGACGCCGCCGCCCATGAACGGCTCAACAATCTTGGCTATGACTTCGACAGTGATGAGAACAATGTCAGGTCCTTTCAGGCGGACTATCAGTCGAGATTCCCCGATATACAACCGTCGGGTCAGCTCGACGACCCCACAAAGAAAGCTTTGGCGGAGGTTCACGATGATTGCGATCCGCAGCCCAGGAAACAATTGTCCGTGGAAGTGCTGACTCTAACGGGCACGGAAGATGACTCTACTGAAATGCCGGAGGGCACCGGCCAGGGCTGTGGCATCGGCTCGACCGGAGATGACGACGCAGCTTAGGAGGCTTGCTAGATGGGAAACAAATCACCCGCCGTACCCCCGCCCATCCTGACCTGGATTCAAATCACCGTGCTTACCCTAGGGGGCGGGCCGGTCACCAACGTGGAGATCGAAGTATGGGGCCTCTACCTGAAGAAGACCGGGCCGCACAACCAGCTCAAGTTCTCCGTCTCCGAGGAGGACTACGACAACATCATCGCGGTGCGCGGAAATACGATCGATGTGAAGGTAAGAAAACATCACTTCGGCCCTCCCGATCCTGGTTCAGATCACACATGCACACCAGGGGAAAGCCATAAAGTTTTCAATGTTACGAAGGGAATCGTTAACCAGCTTGACCCCATGATCCTGCAGGATGCTGGTCTGAATCGGTTTACTGACAAGTTCGAAGGCATTCCAGCCAGGAACCTCACCATGCTTCAGGCTCGTAACGCTTTGTTGTGCTTACATCGCGAAGGTGAAATCACTCTGATCCCCGAGCCGACCTTCAAGCACACGGAAGTGGACACCTGTGACTCGGCATGCACCTTGGGTCACCCGATGATCAACGAGCTCGTTCAAATCAAGCCACTCATGGCCGGTTCAGTCGAAATCAGGTACATCGATCGATTGCCAAATTTTGACAGCTTTCTTCCAGGAATCGAGCGCGACAAGGTAAAAACCAGGAAACTGAGCCTCATGGCTCTTGATCCCAGGTATACGGTCGCTGTGTACCGGTTGGTGAAAATGCTGAAGGATAAGCACAGCATCGTCAAGCTTTATCACCTAGGGATGAGCGGTTTTAAGCCGCAACCCCCTAGAGTCAACGATGATTGTCACAGTCAAGGACGCGCTCTCGACTTCGGAGGCGTCGGCTTGGAAGACATAGGATTGGGTGATCAGGATATCTTCGTTGTCTACGATTGGGGCAACATGCCCGTATACGACGAGCACGACCTGACGTTGCCACCGGCGGAGCGGCGCCGATCCAAGGGATTTTTGTGGACATCAGCAGAGGACCCATCCAATCAGCGTCCGATGCCCTCGTACATATGGCCAACAAAGAAGATGAAACTGCCTTATAGGTTGGAGACCCTGCCACCTCACGGAAATCCAAAAGCCGCGGAAATCTTCCAGGATGTCTACACCTTTGCGACGGAGCAGTTCCAAGACGCTGCGGGCGGCCCCTCAAAGATCGGCCAGAGTTCAGCCATCATGAACCCGGATCATTTCACCTCTGATCCCGGTGAGGACCCACAGCATCCGAAGCCCCACGTGCACGGTAGAGAGGCACATCGCGACCATATGCATATACAGATCGGTAGCACGGGGGCGGAGCCGGTACTTCCTCCCGTCGCAGGTTGAACACTTAGTGTTCCCCATACTATTTCGACGCCTGTCACCACAGGCGGCCTCGTTCTACTTCTTGCTTGAACCCGCGCGGATGGTCTGCACGACACTCGTCTTATGGATGTCCTCTTGCTTGTTCTTACTCAAAGCAGACGCCCACTCCATGAGCCGTGCCAGTTTCTCGGCGGGCTTCAATCGCATGCGAAGTATTTGAGCGGCCCAGGGCATCGCGGGGTCGACATCGAAATGAGACCCCAGTTCAACCTGTAGCAACACATATTTCAGAATGTCAGCCTGCGTCCGAATGCCGTAGTTCGTAGCGCGATCGCAAGCTGACTGCGCAAGAAAACGCAGGCGTCGCTCACCCACCGTCCGCAACAACGCCGGGCGTAGCTCACCCACTTGTGCCAGCACGTTGTCTGGCATCGAGTCACGTTTCTTTTCTTGTAACTTCTGCGCCTGCTCGGCAGTCAATGCGAAGCGATCACCATGCATCGACCATCCTTGAGCAATCGGTTCGATCTTCGTCTCCGCAGGCTTTCCGGACAACGACAGAATGGTTCGTTGCAATCCATGCTGCGTCAGGCTGAAAGCAAAAGCCTCATCGGGTGATTCGGCCTCCGTTATGTAGTAGCGAACCACGCTGAAGAGCTGTTGCAGCTGCACCGCTGTACATTTCGGCAGCAGGGCTCGCAGAACGCGCGGATCGTAAAACCGCAGCATGCTCGCGCTTCCTTCCGGCGACACGGCGATCAGAAGCCAGCGAAAGAAGTGCCAGATCTGATCGACGGCAGCATGGCTGTTGATGAAGATGCCCCAATGATTCGACCAGCCCAGCTCTACCATTTTGGTAAGAAGTGCTGAATGCGCAGGTAGTGCAACGAGGACAGGAGCGAAGGGCATGAGCCTTTCCGCATCCTCGCCCTCAAATAAGGAAAAATACTGATGCTTTGACTCAAGTAGCTGCTTGAGAACTTCAGGTCCCTGAGAAAGATCCAGCACCGCATACAGGGGTTGAACACTCGTGCTGAGTATCTTGATCAGCTGGCTGTGATCGATGTCCGCGGGCTCGCTTGGCACCGGAAGCACGGCGTCTTCGATAGCTACAGCAAACCGCGTCTTTCCCGCGGCGATAAGGTCTCCATCGCTGATGCGACCGCCAGTGGTGCGGACCCCATTGTGCAGTGTTCCATTGGTGCTGTTGAGATCTCTCAGCCAACACACTTTCCCATCGAAGTGCAGCTCGAAATGCAGCCGCGACAGGGCATTGTCTTCAGCGATTACAATGTCTGCCGGCGCGGCGCGGCCGACACGCATCGTCTCGCCCGGTTTGAGAGTCATCGCCTCTTCTATCGAAGTCGGCGACGTGATTGTGATGGTCGCGGTCAGGCTTGCCTCACACCTTCTGAACGTGCGGAACCAAATTCATTGCTTCTAACAGCCATGCACCTGCTTCAACTTGCTCTGCGTAACTGGCCCAGGGTCCCCATCGACCGTCAGATTGTGATCGCATTGAAATTCCTGGACCGCAGATTGGAAATCGGGATCGTTCGCATTGTTGGGCGTACCGGCAAAATAGCCCAGGTTATTCAGCCTCGCGCTCTGACCCGAAAGGGTGTCGATGGGATCTAAGTATCCGACCATCACATTGAAGAACTCGTCGCTATAGGCAGTGGCGTCGCTCTTGATGAGCAGGTTGCATTGTTGTACGTCCATTGGAATGACTTGTTGTACTTTGCCATTGGCGTCGCTCGTCATGTTGCAAACCTTTTCTCCCAGCGTGAGATAGACCGGAGCGCCGGCGACGGGCTTCTCGTAGGAATCCTCAAGCACAAGGTTGAGCATGAGCTGGCTCATCGAGATTTCATAGGTGTGGCGCTGCGTTGTGGCCCCACTTTCCTGCTTCTGTTCCTTGTCTGGAATAAACAACACGTCGCCATCGAACAACACATTCGGATTCTTGCGAAGTTCCTTGAGGTCAGCGTTGCTGGGATGGTTCCAGACCTTCGTATAGTCCGGAAAACCGTACTGTGCTGCGATGGAAGACAGATGCTCTCCCTGAGTAACTTCATGATTGAAGGGCATAGGTCTCCTACCGCTTGCGCCAGGAACTCTGATCGAGACTGGGAAAGCTGATCTTGCAATTTCCTGGATCGATGCCATCTACGCGGGCTCTTCCTCTGTCGTCGGTTGAACCTTCACTGGCTGTTCCATCGGGAAGCTCGATTCGGTAAGGCTCATTCGGCACTGGTTGACCTTGCTTATCCAGCAACTCGATCTCCACCCATGTCTTCGTCTGATTGTTACTGCCGGAGCCACCGGAGTTCTGATTGCCGCTGCCGCTGTTGCCGCTTGAAGATTGTCCTGGACCGCCTGCCGCACCGGATAGCGCCGATCGCCCACCGAGATCAATCGTTCCAGCTCCGGATTGTGAAGCACCCGCAAGAGCTCCGGCCGCCGCGCCCGCTTCGCCACCGATCACCGAACTCATAGCGGCCATTGCCGCCCCAACTGCAACAGCTCCGGGGGTGACGGCCGCCGCGTCGCCGATCATGACAGTCGGGCATCCCATCACAATTGGATTGACCGGGCCCAGCGCCAGGCCGGGTTTCTCGACAACGATGTCGCCCATGCGGCAGGCCATCATGTAGTTGATGAACACAGTCGGGCTGCCCATGAGTACAGAACCGATGCCATCAGCACCGGTGATACTCACCGCGGGACAGGCATGTTGATCGGTCGTCGCACGCCACGCGGGCATGAAGCCAATCAAAACGTTTGTGCTTCCAGGACCCGGCGCAAGCGGCGTCCCATGGGTTGTCACATCCGTCACGCGAGCGGCAGGTGGCACGACATTTCCTCGGAAAAAGCAAAGAGGCCCAAAGCGAAGTGTTTCAACTGCACTCTATAAATCCGTTCCGGCAACGTCAAGCACTTATCTTTGTTAGAACCACTTCTTTTACAGCTGCTCCGCCAGCCTCATCGCGCTTCGACTCGAAGTAGCGCCGCCGTATCCAGAAGGCGACATTCACCAAACCGATCAAGGCCGGCACTTCGATCAGCGGTCCGACGACTCCCACGAAGGCCTCGTCCGAGTTGAGCCCAAAGACCGCGACGGCCACAGCGATCGCCAACTCGAAGTTGTTTCCCGCTGCTGTAAAGGATAGCGTTGCCGATTGTGCGTAGTCGGCTCCTAGCTTCTTACCCATCCAGAAGCTCACCAGGAACATGACAAGAAAGTACAAAATAAGCGGGGCCGCGATGCGAACCACATCCAACGGAAGCCGTACGATCAGGTCACCCTTGAGCGAGAACATCACCAGGATCGTAAACAGCAGGGCAACCAGCGTAAGTGGGCTGATGCGTGGCAGAAAACGCATCCGATACCACTCCTCGCCCTTGGCACGAACGAGAATGAACCGCGTCACAAAAGCCGCTACGAACGGAACACCAAGATAAAGACCGACGCTCTTCGCGATGTCTGCAATCCCGATCGGCACGACACTTCCGTGCAGGCGAAGCCACTTCGGCAGGACAGCCAGAAAAACCCACGCGTACAAGCTATAGAACACCACCTGAAAGACGCTGTTGATAGCAACCAGGCCGGCTGCGTAGTCTGTATCGCCTTCGGCAAGCTCATTCCAGACCAGCACCATCGCGATGCAACGGGCAATGCCTATGAGGATCAGCCCACGCATGTACCCCGGTTGGCCGCGTAGGAAGACGATGGCAAAAGGAACATCAGCACAGGCCCGATCAGCCAGTTCTGCACCAGCGAAAGGCTCAACACTCTTTTGTTGCTAAAGACTTCGCCTAGCTTCTCGTACCGTACCTTTGCCAGCGGCGGATACATCATGACAATCAGCCCAAGGGCAAGGGGAATGTTGGTGGTGCCACTTTGAAAACGGTTCACAAAGCCCGCGGACGCGGGGACGAAGTGTCCAACGGCGACGCCAATTGCCATCGCCAGAAAGATCCACAGCGTTAGAAAGCGATCAAGGAACGAGAGCCTCTTACGCGCAGCTGGCATGCAGGCGTTGCCCTGCGTTGGCAGTACAGCATGCGGCATCAGGCGGACTCGCTGAAACTGAAACGTTCAACCGGCAAAGGCAAAGGTGCACCCTGCAGACCGGCAAATTTTTCCGGCGTGCAGCATGCTTTGGAGAGCCGTGCACGGTCCGCCTGCATGCTCTTCTCCGCGTGAAGCCAGTCGAGCGTCTGTCGAAGGATCTTCGCTGCTCCCGTATGCGGCGGAGGCACGATTCGATAGTGCATCCATGTGCCCTCACGGCGTGCAGCCACGATGCCGGCACTCCGCAGATACGCCAGGTGCCGGGATATTTTCGGCTGCGCTTGTCCAAGGACTTCTACGAAGTAGCAAACACACAGTTCCTGGCTGCCCATCAGGTTCAGCAGTCTCAGACGTGTGTTATCTCCCAATGCTTGAAAGAACCGTTCCATATCAAACGCAAAGATCTTCGCCATACAACAAATATACGCCTTGACGAATGTTTCGGCGCTGCTTATATTTGCCTTACCGCATATGGAGGCGGGCATCATGGAAGTTCATTTTCTTAAGCCACATCTCGCGATCAACGTTCGCGACGTCCCTACCAGCATCGACTTCTACCGCAATCTCTTCGGCCTGGAACCCGCCAAAGTGCGCACAGGATATGCCAAGTTCGACGTATCGAACCCGCCACTCAACTTCACTCTCAATCAGCACGCCTTTGGAGAATCCGGCGCCCTGTCTCATCTGGGCTTTCAGGTGTCCTCCACCGAAGATGTCGTTGCAGTGCGGCAACAATGGCACGAGTGTGGTCTGGTCACACGCGACGAGATGCAGACGAATTGCTGCTATGCAACTCAGGACAAAACATGGGTCAAAGATCCCGACGGCAACGAGTGGGAAGTGTTTGTGGTTCTGCAAGACAACTTACCCGAACAAGCTGCGGTCGCCGGAACTTCTCTCCCCAATGATCATGCAACTGTCCACGCGGGCGCGAGCTGCGGCTGTGACATACCAGCCGCGCGCGGAGCCTGATGCCGCTTGTGCCCACGATCTCCGGTGCTCGCAGCTGGCGGCCGGGGTCATGTCTGAGACGGTGTCTCGCCCCCATGAAACTGGCCGAAGTGGTGCGCCGCCTGGAGGCTAATGAGCAGCACGCCCAGCCCAAACGCGAGGATGTGGGCTGGCGTCCGCGGATGAAATCTGCCAACGTGCGCGACGAGGAAATATCCGCGACCGCGTTGGAGAATCCCCATACAACGTTGACCGTCGACGAGGAAAGACCTTTGCCGGGCGGCTTTGCGAATGGCGTCTGGAAGGAGCGTCCCATCGTGCCGGCAACAAAATGAGGAACGGCGTTCCCCACAAAAGCACCACCAAAGAAATACGACAGCAGCCAAAGCCAATGCATGTCCAGCCTTCCTTTCTTCGGTCCAACCTTCAAGCAGCATTGATTCTTCAGTACTAGCGATCGATGAGTCGAGCGTTAACTTCCGAGTAGCGTTCGCCCTGAATCGTGATCGCTGCGGAAGCCTCGTTGAGCGTTCGCACTTCTTCTGCGGAAAGCGCAAGCGTTGCGCCACCGAGATTCTCTTCAAGCCTCGCGAGTTTCGTTGTGCCCGGGATCGGAACAATCCACGGCTTCTGCGCAAGCAGCCAGGCCAGCGCCACCTGGGAAGGCTTGGCTCTCTTTTGCTCAGCAAACTTTCCCACCACCTCGACAAGCGCTTGATTCGCATCGCGAGCCTCCCCGTTGTAACGCGGAAGGGTGGAGCGGATGTCCCCGGCAGCAAACGTCGTCTGCGCAGTGATCGTCCCGGTGAGGAAGCCTCGACCGAGTGGGCTAAACGGAACAAAGCCGATGCCGAGTTCTTCGAGCGTGGGCATCACGGATTCTTCGGGCTCGCGCCAGAAGAGCGAGTACTCGCTCTGCAGCGCCGTGACTGGCTGCACCGCATGTGCGCGGCGAATCGTCTTTGCACCTGCCTCGGAGAGTCCGAAGTGTTTCACCTTCCCTGCCTGGATAAGCTCTTTCACTGCTCCGGCTGTCTCTTCAATGGGCGTGTTCTTGTCGACGCGATGTTGGTAGAGCAAGTCGATCGTGTCGGTCTTCAAACGCTTCAGCGATCCTTCGACAACCTGCTTGATGTGCTCGGGCTTGCTGTTGGCCGCCGTCCATTTGCCGTCATTGCTTGGATCAGGCTCAAATCCAAACTTGGTGGCAATCACAACATCTTTGCGGAACGGAGCGAGCGCTTCGCCGACGACTTCTTCATTCACAAAAGGGCCGTACACTTCCGCGGTATCGAAGAACGTCACGCCACGCTCGACAGCGTCGCGGATGAGCTTGATGGCTTCCGATGTTTCTGTCGCCGGGCCGAGCCCAAAGCTCAAGCCCATGCAACCCAGGCCCAGTGCTGAAACCTGAAGGCCGCTCGTTCCTAGTGTTCGCTGCTGCATGTTGTTTCTCCTCTGTGTTGCGACTCGTATAGCTCGCACACATAAGACTAGGATGCCTTCGTTCCTGCCACAAGGATGTTGAAGCAGCAAGAAGTTATGAGTAGCATTCATGAATCATGCGCAATAATCTTGAAGACCTTTCCGCATTCGCAGCCGTCGCGCGGGAGCGCAGCTTCACGCGCGCCGCCGCGCAGTTGGGCATTTCACAATCCGCACTGAGCCATTCCATGCGAGGGCTTGAGCGAAGGTTGGGATTGCAACTGCTTGCGCGAACGACTCGCAGTGTTTCGCCAACCGCGGCGGGCGCAACGCTCCTTCAAGAGCTCGCTCCAGCGCTGGAGAGGATCAGGCAAGCGGTTGCAGAGACTCGGAAGCAACGGGACACCCCCTCGGGTCGAATTCGGCTCGTCATTCCGCGAGTCGCAACGGAGATGGTGCTTTTGCCAAAGCTGGCCAGGTTCGCCCGCACCTATCCCGAGATCGTGCTGGAGATCACCTCGTCCAATGACCCAGTCGATCTCGTGGCGGGAGAGTATGACGCGGGTGTGCAGCTTGGCGAATTTATTCAGCGCGACATGATCGCTGTTCGCGTGACGAAAGAAATGCGTCTCGCAGTCGTCGGCTCTCCGCAGTACTTCAAATCACATGACATCCCAAAGCACCCGCAGGATCTGAAAGAACACGCGTGCATTGGATTTCGCTTCAGCAACAGCCTGTACCGCTGGGAGTTCGAGAAGGGACGAAAGGCACTGACGGTGAGCCCTCAGGGGCCCGCGTCCTTCGACGACCCGGACCTGGTCATTCAAGCTGTGTTGAACGGCGTCGGTCTCGGCACATCCGTGGAAGAGACGCTCACCGACCTCATCGCAAAGGGAAAACTCATCCAGGTACTGCAAGACTGGTGCCCTTCGTTCCCCGGCTACTTCCTCTACTATCCCAGCCGCAGGAATCATCCCGCTGCTCTGGCTGCTCTTATCGCCGCGCTTCGGCTGGATGAATCAGCGGTGTAAGAACGACCGCCTTTCTTCATCCAATCAGCTGAGGCAAGGCGGCCGAGAAGCCGGCGATCACGCCAACGAAAGGTGGCCGTAGAAGGACGT